>NZ_LKET01000068.1:0-300000 GCF_001317355.1 Oxobacter pfennigii | reverse complement strand
TGGATAATAATCCAACGGTAATCCAGTCGCCGGAAGTTAGGTTAAACACCTTGAATACCTCTCTTAAGAAGGGCACTGTTATAACTACATCCTGAAGGAGTATGCCTATTACGATAGATATCAGAAGGAACTTGTTTGTGAACCAGCCAACCTGGAATATGGACTTTCTTGTGCTTCTCATGTTAAGGGAATGCACAAGCTGGGATACGCTAAGTACCACAAAGGCCATGGTCTGGGCATGAGTCAGTGCTTCTTCGGATATATTATCCGGGAATATGGGGAACAGGGATGTTGCTCCTGAATATACCCTTGCACCTATTATGAATGCTGCCAGTGTTAAAATACCTATGAGTATACCGTTTAATATAAGGCTAATGCCTGCACCGCCTGAAAACAGGCTATGCTTTGGATTACGGGGCTTTTCTTCCATTATGTTAGGATCTCCAGGGTCGACACCTAGAGATAATGCCGGCAGCGTATCCGTTACCAGGTTAACCCACAGAATGTGTATGGGTTTTAAAGGGGAAGCCCATCCAAACAGTATGGCAAAGAACAATGCGATAATTTCACCGGTGTTGCAGGATAAAAGGAATATAATGGATTTTTTGATGTTGTTGTAAATATTTCGTCCTTCTTCTATGGCAGATACTATGGTCTTGAAATTATCGTCAGTAAGTATCATGTCGGATGCGCCTTTTGCAACGTCTGTTCCTGTTATACCCATGGCAACGCCGATGTCAGCGGCTTTTAGGGAAGGTGCGTCATTAACGCCGTCTCCTGTCATGGATACAATGTTTCCTTTGGATTTAAAGGCTTTTACTATTTTGACCTTGTGTTCAGGAGAAACCCTGGCAAATACCCTCAAGTTATCTATCTTATCTTCAAGTTCCGCATCGGATAATTTATCAAGTTCGGTGCCGGATATCGCCTGGGATAAATCATCGGTAATTCCAAGCTCCTTTGCTATGGCAAAGGCGGTATTTTTATGATCGCCTGTTATCATTATGGTTTTGATTCCCGACTTTTTACACAAAGCTATGGAATCTTTAACTTCCAGCCTTGGCGGATCTATCATACCTATAAGTCCTATAAAGGTCAATTCGCTCTCTAAAGAGTCTATGGCGACATTCGATGATCCAATTGTCTTGTATGCTGCGCCTAAAACCCTCAGAGCATCATCAGACATTGTGTTTGCATTATCCATTATTTCATCTATTATTGCATCGGTTAAAGGAACTATTTCACCGTTTAAGTGGATGTTTTTGCATATTTTAAGAAGGTTATCGGCGGCACCCTTTGTGTATACAAAATATTCGTCCCCATATTTGTTTACAGTGGTCATCAATTTTCTGTCCGAATCAAAAGGCACTTCATTTATCCTGGGGTGCTGCTTTTCAAGCTCGTTTTTGAATATATTGAACTTGACTCCGGCTTCTAATAGTGCAATTTCCGTCGGGTCTCCGGTTTTTGATTCTACAGAGTAAGTGGAGTCGTTGCAAAGTACCAGGTTTTCTATCAAAAGCCTATGTTCCTTTTTCGTTGTATTAAGTTCAGAAACATCATCCATCGTTTTGCCGGCATAGAATTTTATTACTGTCATTTTGTTCTGTGTCAGCGTGCCTGTTTTATCGGAGCATATTACGTTTACAGAACCCAAGGTTTCAACAGCCGGAAGCTTTCTTACTATTGCATTTTCCTTAATCATCCTCTGGACGCCCATGGCAAGTACAATTGTGACTATAGCCGGAAGACCCTCGGGAATTGCAGCAACGGCAAGGCTTATGGCTGTGAGGAACATTTCAAAGAGAGGCCTTCCCTGAAATATTCCAACTATAAACATGACGGTACAAATTCCTAAAGCTGCAAAACCAAGTATTTTACCAAGCTCAGCCAGCTTTTTCTGCAAAGGTGTCTGCTCTGTTTCGCCTTCTTCCAGCATTTTTGCAATTTTACCTATTTCAGTGCTCATCCCTGTACCTACGGCTATACCGATGCCTCTTCCGTAGGTAGCCAGGGTGGACATAAATGCCATATTCTTTTGATCTCCTAATGGAGTATCCTGTGCTTCCAATTTAAGCTCAGCACTCTTTTCAACGGGTACGGATTCTCCTGTAAGGGCGGATTCTTCAATCTGAAGATTGGCTGTTTCAATCAATCTTATATCGCAGGGGATGTATCGCCCGGCATCTATTATAACTATATCGCCGGGTACTACTTCCGCTGAATCAATTTCTTTTAATTCTCCGTCCCTTTTTACTATGGCTTTAGGGGTGGACAGTTTTTTTAAGGCTTCCAGCGCTTTTTCCGCCTTGCTCTCCTGTATAAGCCCTACTATAGCGTTAATTAAAATAACCAGGGCGATTATTATGGAGTCGCTCAATTCTCCGAGTATGCCCGAAATAAGTGCTGCTCCCATGAGGATATAAATCATGGCGTCGTTTAACTGGGCAAAAAATAATTGCAGCAATGTTTTGCTCTTTTTAGTAGCCAGCTTGTTCTGACCGTATTCATTAAGCCTTTTTTCCACCTCAAAAGAGGATAGGCCGGATATCGGGTCAACCTGAAGCTCTTTTAGAATTTCATCTCTTTCTTTTACAAACCACATACATTTCACCTCTTAATTATAATTAGCCTAAATTGAAAAATTATCAGTTTTTCTGACAGAGTAACATAAAAAAGACCTCTGCCAATTATTCTAGGCAAAGGTCTTGCAATCTCATATGAGCTAACTGTCCGGGTTTTTAACCGTACTGACGAACAATTAGAAGCCGTAAGCTCCAGCTACTCCCCTTTTTTTATAGTATATCACGTAGTTTTTAATAACACAATATATAGTTTGCTTAACAAAGAAAAAAATTATGTTTATATTATGCCATTGATACCTGTTACTTCAATTCCCAGGGCTTCAAGCTTTTTAATAAATGGGTTAATTCCGACGCAGTCACTGGCTATATGGCCTGTAACAATGAGGTTTCCTTTGTTTTCATTTTTTAACCTTTTATAATCCGGATGTGCAATGTGAATGTATAATACCGTATTTATGCCGCATTCAAAGCATGTGTTGGCAATGTCATAGCCGCCGTTTGTATAGGCACCGTGAGCAAAAAAGGTCTTGCCGGCTTTACTTTTGCCGTTGCCCATGAGAATTTCAATTTTAGTCCGTGCACGCTGAAACTCAGAAATCCCGTTAAGACCTTTTACGATATCATCAAGTACAGCCTCAGGGTTTTCTTTTAAGATATCATCAATGGCATCCTGCATTATTTTACGTCCGATCTCATCTAAGGGCTGATGTATATTTAAAAGGGGCATATTAACTAATTTTGCTGCCGACACGACCTCATCATAATTTTTGGTGCTGGCTGTTATCTTAAGCGCTTCGTACTTATCTTCCACAGCCTTTCTGGCATATTCTTCAGGTACTCCGGCATTCACCATGAGCTTTATATTTTCCAGGAATACATTATATGCTCTGGTGGAGCAGGAAAGGGGGTGATGGTTTATCACGGCATCATATCCGGCTGATTTTGCCATATATATATCCGCGTTGGTCATATCTATGCCGAAGAGCACTTTTTTTATATTATCGCCTTCAACATATATTTCAGAATCATCCGGGATATTTTTGCAGCCGGACATTTCAAGGGCCAAATTCATTATATCCGAAGTATTCATAAAATAATTACCTCCTGTTATGGCAGGCTACCATATGGCCGCCGCCTAAATCAATCAATTCCGGTTCAATTTTTTCACATACATCTGTTTTCTCCGGGCATCTTTTGCAGAACCTGCAGCCTTCCGGTATATCAATAGGGCTGGGTACATCCCCCTGGAGCCTGACTCTTTTGTGCTTTATTGAAGGGTCAGGCACAGGGATAGCGGAAAGGAGGGCTCTTGTGTAAGGATGCATCGGATTATCGAATAATTCATCTTTATCTGCCATTTCAACTATTTTTCCAAGATACATAACTGCTATATTATTGCTTATGTGCTTAACAACTGCCATATTATGTGCAATAAAAATATAGGTTATTTTATACTTTTCCTGAATATCTTCCAGCAGATTTATTATCTGCGCTTGTATGGATACATCGAGGGCAGATACAGCCTCGTCGCAAATTATTAATTTAGGATTTACCGCCAGGGCTCTGGCAATTCCTATCCTCTGCCTTTGCCCGCCGCTGAATTCATTGGGGTATCTGTTGTAGTGACTGCTTGATAAGCCCACAGTATCTAAAAGGCTTAGTATTTTTTCCTGCCTTTCTTTTCCGCTTGCAATATTGTGTATATCAATAGCTCTGCCGATAATTTCTCCCGCAGATAATCTGGGGTTTAAAGAGGCATAGGGGTCCTGGAATATTATCTGCATGTCTTTTCTTTTCTTTCTTAATGATTCTTTATCAAGGTCGGTGAATTTAATTTCATCGATAATTACTTCACCGGAAGTTGGCTCATAAAGCCTTAAAATTGTTCTTCCGGCAGTAGATTTTCCGCAGCCTGATTCACCCACCAAGCCTAGAGTTTCACCATTTACAATATTAAAAGAAATTCCGTCTACGGCCTTGACATAATTGACAGTTTTTGAAAACAGTCCTTTTTTTATAGGAAAGTATTTTTTTAAATCCTTAACCTGAAGCAAATATTCCATAATTATACCTCCCCGTTAGGATATAGAAAGCACCGTACCTGTCTTCCATCAACTTCAGTCAGGTCAGGTTCAGATAAAAAGCACATATTATTTGCCATGCTGCATCTTTCTGCAAAACGGCAGCCTTTAAAATTCTCTGTAAGATTAGGAAGGGAACCTGCTATGGATTTAAGGCGCTTGCCTTCGGTTTTTATTTTGGGTACGGATTCCATAAGACCTTTAGTGTAAGGATGGAGGGGAGAAGAAAAAATACTGCTGACATCTCCATATTCCATCAGTTTGCCGGCATACATAACTATTATCTTATCTGCCACGCCGGCTACTACTCCTAAATCATGGGTGATTATCATGACAGACATATTGAATTTGTCTTTTATATCAGAAATAAGTTCAAGTATCTGCGCCTGTATGGTAACGTCCAATGCAGTCGTAGGCTCGTCTGCAATAAGCAAATCAGGACGGCAGGAGAGAGCCATGGCAATCATAACTCTTTGTCTCATACCGCCGCTCATCTGGTGAGGATAATCTTTAATCCTCTTTTCGGGAGAAGGTATTCCAACCAACTTCAGCATTTCAACGGCATTTTCTATGGCCTCTTTTTTGGATAATTTCTGATGTATCATTATTGCTTCGATAATCTGATCACCGATTGTAAAAAGAGGATTTAAGGAAGTCATGGGATCCTGAAATATCATGGCAATTTTATTTCCCCTGATTTCCCTCATATCTTTATCTTTTTTTGAAAGTATATCTTCGCCGTTGAAGATAATTGAACCATTGATGATTTTACCGGGAGGGCTTGGTATCAGGCGCATAATGGAGCGGGCAGCAACGCTTTTGCCGCTGCCCGATTCTCCGACAATTCCAAGAGTTTCACCTTTATTTATAGAGAAACTCACGCCGTCTACTGCCGGTACGATACCTTCCATAGTATAAAAATATGTTTTTAAGTCATTAACCTCAAGGAGTACACCCATAATATCACCTTATTCTTTGTATGCGTTATTAAGCCTGAATTCATTATTTGACTCGAATGCTATACCTTTAACATTTTTTCTTGCGGCTAAAGTAACATTGTCATTGAACATGGGTACCCATGCAACGTCATCTGTAAATTTGATATTGGCTTCTCTTAAATACTTAACCCTTTCAGTCTGATCTACAGTGACTCTTGTCTTTATAATAAGTTCATCCATTTCAGGCTTGTTATACCTTGAATAATTGGATGCACCTATGCTTTTTGAGTAGAATTGAGGATACAGTAATTCTTCTCCGTCACCTGTTACATTTGACCATCCGTTTATGTACATTTGCTGCTCGCCGGCTTTGCAGTGTGCAAGATAAGATGCCCAATCCAATACATTAAGTTCAACATCAATGTTTATTTCCTTAAGCTGTGCCTGTACATAAGGTGCCATCTTCATATACATATCGGTATTTCCTACGGAAAGTACTGCTTTAAATCCGTCAGGATATCCGGCTTCAGCGAGGAGCTGCTTTGCTTTTGCTACATCATAATCGTAGCCGTGATTTTCTATTTCTTTGTCATAACCTATAAGCCTTGGGCCGATTATGCCCTTTGATTTGTAGCCTAAACCATTTAATGTACCTATGTAAGCATCTCTGTTTAATGCATAGGATACAGCTTGTCTTACCTTTAAGTTGTCAAAGGGGGCTTTTTCGAAGTTAAAGCCTACATATCTTGTAGGGTTTCCTTCGAGCATTGTTACCGTAACATCAGGATTGTTCTTCAACCTGTCAAGATGTTCCGGAGGTACGCTGACCATGAAATCGGCTTCGCCGTTTTCTATCATTGTAACTGCAGTCGCCATTTCAGGGACAACTTTATATATAACTGTATCAAGTTTTGGCTCGCCCTGCCAGTAATTTGGGTTTTTAACAAGGGTTATATGGTCACCTGGAACCCATTCTTTAAATATGAAGGGGCCTGTTCCGGCATTGGTGGCATCTCTGTTTATGTCACCGGCTTTATCTGCTGCCGGGTTTACTATGGACAGATTGTCATGGGCAAGGGCTGTAAGCATAATACCGTAAGTCTCACTTGTATGAAGTATTACTGTATAATCATCCGGAGCTTCAATTTTATCTACTGATTTTATCAGACTGGCTCTGGGTGAAGCAGTAGCAGGATCCAATATTTTTTCAAAAGTGTATTTGACGGCTTCCGAGGTAAAAGGAGTACCGTCCTGGAATTTGATATCCTTTTTAAGTGTTATAACCCATGTGTTCGGGTCGGGGTTTGTATAGGATTCTGCCAATAGGGGCTTGATTTCGCCCGTTACGGGGTCTTTCATGAACAATGTTTCATAAACTCCTCTCAAAACATTGCTGGATGCCGAGTCGTTTGTAAGTATGGGAGATACGCCGACAGCATCGGTCATGGAAACGTAGGTAAGCTTTTGTTCCACAGGCTGATTTGTCGGCTGGTTATTCTGTCCCTGGCTGGAAGAAGAGCCGCAGCCTGTAAATAATGAAGATAAAAGGGTAACTGACATGACTATACCTAGAAGTCTCTTTTTCATTTTTTCATTCCTCCATTTTTTAAAATTAATTGGCTGATTTATTTTAAGTGAGCATATACTCACCCAAACTACAGATTATTTTTAAGGTTAGGGTCAAGTGCATCCCTCAAACCATCGCCTAAGGAGTTAAAGCCAAATACCACAATTATTATGGCAGCACCGGGTATGAGGGTAAGATGGGGAGCTTGATATATGAAATTTCTTCCTGTTGAAGCCATGGCACCCCATTCAGCCATCGGAGGCTGGGCACCAAGGCCAAGAAAGCTTAATGTGGCAGCGGACAGAATTGCTGTCGCCAGTCTCATGGTAGCATATACAATAATCGGTGATATGCAATTAGGAAGAATTTCTCTGAATATTATATTGAAGTCTGTATCCCCAAGTGCTCTGGCAGCCGTAACATAGTCAAGCTCTTTTATATAAAGCACGGTACTTCTTACAACTCTTGCAACGGTAGGTACAGACCATATTCCAATGGCGATTATTACATTTATTATTCCGGGGCCAAGAGCTGAAACTATGGCGAGAGCCAAGAGGACTCCGGGGAAAGCCAAAAGTATATCGACGATTCTCATTATTATACTGTCAAGCTTTGAATAGTATCCTGATACAAGGCCTAATATTACTCCGAAAATCAGCCCAAAAGCTACTGAACAAAATCCGACCAGAAGAGAAATTCGTGCACCGTATATGACTCTGCTCAATAAGTCTCTGCCGTATTCATCAGTGCCTAAGATATGCCCAGGGGAGCCTATTTTCAAAAGGCGGATGGTCACATCCTGCTTATCAGGGTCGTAAGGGGAAATCAAAGGAGCAAAGAGGGCAACAATAAAAATTATTGATACTATGAAAAGTCCCGCCATGGCTAATTTGTTTTTCTTGAGCCTTTTCCATAATCCTAGCCCGGGTTTTTTTGAACTGCGGTTTTTAACTTTTTTTTCTGCCTGCGTGTCTTTGCTAATTTCTGCCATAATTGCACCTCCTACTTGTAAGATATCCTTGGATCTATAGCAGCATATATTATATCGGTTATGAGATTTACCAGTACAAAGGTAGTAGCAACAATTAAAACCGCGCCCTGAACCATGGGAAAATCCCTGGCGTTTATAGCCTGAACCATAAGCCTTCCAATTCCATTAATAGCAAATACCGATTCAACGACAACTGTTCCTCCAAGAAGGCTTCCGAAATTAACACCGATAACTGTAACTATCGGAATCAAAGAATTTTTTAATGCATGCTTTAACACAACAATTTTTTCACTTAATCCCTTGGCTCTTGCGGTATGTATGTAATCCTGATGGATTATTTCAAGCACTGAAGAACGGGTCATTCTGGCTATCATAGCTGCAGAGTTAAAACCAAGAGTTACGGCAGGAAGCACCATGCCTTTTAAACCTTCCTTTGTCCATATTTGCCCCGTGAATCCTGATATGGTGAATATTTTGAATTTCACACAAAATACGATAATAAGCATAAGGCCAATCCAGAAAGTAGGAGCAGATATCCCCAAGGTTGCAACAGACATACAAAGATAATCAAACCAGGAATTTTGTTTTACAGCGGCTATGATTCCTGCACACACTCCGATAATGGCAGCCACAACTGCACTGAAAACTGCCAATTTAAAAGTATTGACATATCTGGTTTTAATTGCTTCGGACACCGGCTGGCCGGTCTGAAATGAAAAACCCAGATCACCTTTTAATACTCCTGACATATATCTTAAATACTGTTCATGCATAGGCCTGTCCAATCCAAGTTTAATCCTTATATTTGCGACCTCATCTGCAGTAGCGGCAGGACCACCGATAATTTCAGCGGCATCACCAGGGATAAGATAAATCATCAAGAATACCACGATGGATACGCCTATCAATACGGGTATAAGCTGAATAAGACGTTTGATTATATAGTTTAGCAAATCATCTCACCTCGACTATTTTTTTGATATACCATATATAAAGCAGAAATAAAAATAGTTATTGCATGCTCTGCATTAATTGAACAGAAAATTATTACCTTCACCCCCTTAAATAGAAAATACAAAAAATTTCGACAATTTAATCATTATACAAAAACCTCCAAATGAATAATTATTCATTTGGAGGCATGACACTCTTAAAAAGAACTAAATCGCCGGATACTGCTATCAAGAATATGGTGTTTGTTTGGTGTGCCTTATTAAATTGATAAATATTTATTAAAAAGATAGCATAAGCAAAAATGAAAGTCAAACCTTGCGCCATACACATGTTTCGATTGCTTGATACAGCATAAAATCTAGTGTTTCAGATAATATATGTAAGTGTGTGAATTACAAATGTCCGATTAATAAAGATATAATTCACAAAAGGAAAGAAAAACATCAATGCATAAACAAAAAAACTACAAAACGCAATAAAGAATTTTAATAAGTGTTCAACATTTTAATGATATAATGTATAAGTGTAATAAAACTATTACGTATTGTAATAATTAGTGTCTTTTAAATTGTATAGTTAATTGAAAGGATGGGAGCAATATGAAATTTAATAATTTAGATGCTATAGATCAGCAGATACTTGATCTGCTGACTCAAAACTCCAGGATGTCATACAGCGAAATCGGAAAAAACGTAAACCTTTCAAGAGTCGCAGTTAAAAGCCGCATAGAGGCTTTGGAGAAAGAGGGTGTTATTGAGCAATACAGTATAATAATAAATCCCCAAAAGGTCGGAAGGACAGTTTCGGCTTTTTTTGATATAGAGGCTGAGCCTAGATATCTTTATCAGGTGGCCGCTGAACTTGCATCTAAAGAGCAAATAACCGATATATATCAGATGACCGGATCTTCCAATCTCCATGTTCATGCTGTTATGGAATTGAATGAAGACCTGGAAAAATTCTTGCGGGAGGAGATTTATGTGATACCGGGCATTGTCAATATTGAAAGCAATCTTATTATATCCAGAATAAAAACCAGAAAAAGTATCAGAATATAATAGTTACAGGAGGTGTCCAGACATTGGTAAAATTACTTGAACTTTTCATGGTGTTCTTTAAAATCGGAGCATTTACAATAGGCGGCGGTTATGCAATGGTTCCCCTCGTTCAAGAGGAAATATGCAATAAGAAAAAGTGGACAACGGAAGAAGAATTTTTAGATATTATAGCAATAGCTCAGTCGCTTCCAGGTGTATTTGCAATCAACACAGCAGCAATACTAGGTTATAAATTATTTGGGCTGCCCGGAGTAGCGGTTGCCTGTTTAGGCGGAGTACTTCCATCCTTTATTATAATACTTACAATTGCAATGTTCTTTGCACATTTTACACAGTACAGAGTGGTGGAATTAATTTTTAAAGGAGTACGTCCGGCAGTAGTGTCATTGCTTGCTTATGCGGTTTTCAAGCTGGGGAAAAATGTTGGAGTATCAAAGTTTAATATAATAATAGGTGCTTTGGTAGTTGTACTTTTACTCTTTAAAGTTCATCCCATATTTATTATAATCATATCAGGCCTTATCGGAGTGGCAATAGAATATAAAGGGGGTAAGAAAAATGTTGGAGAAAATAATTGATATATTTCTTACTTTCTTAAAAATTGGCGCCTTTACTTTTGGCGGCGGTTATGCGATGATACCCTTTATACAAACTGAGATTGTTGAAATACATAAGTGGTTAAGCCCCAATGAATTCATCGATATCTTAGCCATTGCAGAGATGACTCCGGGGCCAATTGCCGTTAACAGTTCTACTTTTGTAGGCTATAGGGTGGCAGGTATTGCAGGGGCTTTGGCAGGTACTATAGGAGTTGTAATGGTATGTATAATATTGTCCACCATTGCAGCAAGATATTTTTTCAAGTTTAAAGACAATAAAATATTAAAAGCTCTGTTTAACGGTATAAGGCCGGCAGTAATTGTGCTTATAGCATCATCAATTGTATCTATAGGCAAAGTGGCATTTGTTGATATAAAAAGTATTTTAATATGCATAGGGATATTTTTAACGCTGTTTAAATTCAAACTTAATCCCATTGTTGCAGTATTGATATCAGGTATTTTAGGAATTCTATTATATTTTTAACAAAAGAAGGAATACCTTTATGAGAAGACATGAAAAAAACAGGTTGTTTTTAAGCATAATTGCTATCTTATATATTTTAAAAACTCCATTTTTAAACACCGGCTTTGATGTCTTAAAAACCCATCCAGAAAGCAGAGCCGATTGCGCATATACTTTTTCTCGGAATGTTTCTTTCATAGATTTATACACTCCAAGTGAGAAAACATGTGTCCATCATAAAACAACAGCCATATATAATGGAATAAAATCAGAGTATGCAGTTTTGGTATTGATATTGAAGTTCATAGCCTTATATATAACCGTTTATGTTGCAAAAAAATTAATGGAATTGAATGCAGTGAGGTTCAACGGGTCTAAATATAAAGGGGGATACTCGCTTCCTGAATTTTAAAAAGGGAGGTGAGTTAAGTGGAGCCTATAAGAATCTTTCTGGCAATAGTTTTTGTGTTATTTATTGCAGGGGGAATATGGGCTATCTATATGTCAGGCAGGCATATAGATGCCGGCAAGGATAAAAGGCGTAAAAACAATAAAAAAATTTAATATAAAAGCCCTTGCAAAAGCAGGGGCTTGTTATATTATCTGCTTTTATTGAATATAAACACCAACGCCGATATAACTGCTATAAATGCGAGGATAACCAGACCCACCTTAAGAGGGCTTATGGGTGCGTGACCCTGGACTTCCCCGGTCTGCCCGTTCACCATATATCTATAGGTTTTCCCTTTGTAAATATATGCCGACATCCATACAGGCAGCAGTATGTGTTTGAATTTTATATCGCAGTAAGTAGTGTCAACAGATAAGCACCTGACTTCATCAGCATTTATTTGCCGGATGACTGCGTTGTTTATTTCCTCACGGATATGATTTTTCGCCCTGTCCCAGCCTTCCTTAAGGTTTATGCTATATCTTTCCGCGAGGAAACCGGACAGGAACTGGGGTTTGTACATAACAAGCTCGTTTAAATGAAAGGGCTCCAGCTTTTTCATAAGTCCTTCATTCACCTGATTTGAAGCATTGACCAGTACATCGTTGAAAAACTCATCATATCGACCTGAGACATATCTCCACCTTATCTTCCTAACCTGCTCCGTAACCATTTTGCGATGTCCGTTTTCCTCCACCCATCTGGTTTCTGTCTCATAGTAATATGTACCGGCTTCTGCCGTGTATGTTGAGTATGCATTGGAGTCATATGTCCAGGAAGGTATGTATACCCCGGATAGCCTGCCGCCCTTGAACTCATTTTTAAGGGCTTTGGGGGCAAAAAACCTATTTTTTATCCACATTTTGAAGCCTTCCAGTGCATTCTCTCTGGTAATTTTGAAAGGTATGAGGGATTCAGGTACGATACCCGGTGATTCCTCCTGTTTCACAACATGGGGCGACCCGCAGAATGCACAAAATTTTGCTGCATCAGTTTCGTCCAGTACAGTCTGGGCTCCGCAGTTTTGACAGCGTATTACCCTCTTTTCATTGCCCCAGTTTTGATGCGCCGTATCTTCGGCAGAAAAAAAATCATGCTCTTGTATTCCGTAACTTGTCTTTTCAACATCTGTTTTGCCTCCGCAATAAGGGCATATTAATGCCTGGCACTCCGGAGCGAATTCCATATTGCCCCCGCATGAGGGGCAGGGGTAGTTATGGGTACTCTCCCTTTTTATATTACCTTCAGAATTATCCGGTACAGTCTCCATAAGTAAGTTCCTCCCTACTGCATTTTATTGCCGCATTCAGGGCAAAATTTTGAGCCCGGCTTCAATTTGTTTCCGCAGCCTTTACATACTAAATCGGCTGCTTGAGATGTACCGCACTCAGGGCAGAATTTCGTACCCTGGTCAATTTCACTGCCGCATTTTATGCATTTCTCACTGGGCGGAGCCATTGGCTTTCCGCATTGAGGACAAAATTTATAGCCCGCAGGTACTCGCGAATTGCAGCCGGGACACCGATCTTCCATAGTCATTGGCTGTTGAAGCTGGTTCATAGTTTTGAAAGCCTCACCCATCATATTTCCCAGAGCGGCTCCTGCACCCAAGCCTACTCCTGCACCGGCAATGCCGCCTCCGGGATTATTGGCCGCATCCTTTATAGCTTCTGCTGCCTGGTACTGTGCGTACTGCTGCATATTGCCTATTACTCCCATTGAAGTCCTTTTATCCAATACCTTTTCTACTTCTTCAGGCAGGGATATATTTTCAAAAAAGAAGGATGTAAGCGTAAGCCCATATGTGTCAAATCTGGGCTGCAGTTTTTCTTTAGCCTGACTGCTTAGTTCGTCATAATACATGGCAAGGTCTATGGCAGCTACCTTTGTCTCTCCTAATAGATCGGATATCCCTGATACTATGGAACGGCGGAGCTGTCCTGCTATACTTTCGGTATCAAATTCTCCGTTGGTGCCCAATATTTCCTTGAGAAACTTTACAGGGTCGGCAATGCGGAAGGAGAATATGCCAAAAGCCCTCAAACGCAGCATCCCAAATTCTGCATCCCTCATCATCACCGGATTTGTGGTACCCCATTTCTGGTCAGTAAACTGTTTAGTGTTGACAAAATATACTTCAGCCTTAAAAGGCGAGTTGAATCCATATTGCCAGGACTTAAGCTTGGTAAGAACAGGCATGTTCTGTGTGTCAAGGCTGTATCTTCCCGGGCCGAATACGTCGGCAACCTGCCCTTCATTAACAAATACCGCCGCCTGAGATTCCCTTACCGTAAGCTGGGCTCCCATCTTTATTTCCTTACCATGCACAGGAAAGCGGTATACCATGGTATTCAAGCTGTCATCCGTCCATTCAATCACTTCTATAAATTGACTTTTAATAAAATCAAATAGCCCCATTTAATTACCCCCTTTTATTGCTATTATAGCAAATACAGCCTGAAAAATAATGGTTTTTTAAAATTTCATAGTATACTATATAGAAAAGTATTGATGATTTGTATAGTTCAGAAAACTTGTTTGTACGTTTTATTTACTATAAATTGCAGTTAAATATTAGTTTTCATTGAAAATATCAGATACATTTAGAGATAGCAGGGGTGATTTTTCATGCTGAAAATATTTGTTTATGGGACGTTGATGGAGGGTTCCTCAAACATAATTTTTTTGAAGACAGTATAGCTTCAATAAGAAAAGCTAAAACAAGGGGTGATTTATATCATCTGCCGGAAGGTTATCCGGCCTTAATTAAGGGTACCGGGGAAGTTTTCGGAGAGCTTATAGAGTTTTCATCAAAGGAAATTTTAAAAAGCATAGACTGCCTGGAGGATTACTTCGGACCGGGCTTGAATAACCTTTATGAAAGGGTGGAAACTGTGGCTGAGCTTATTGGCGGCGAAAAAACCGGCTGTTTTATATACATCTATTGCAATGAGGATTATGCAATAAAGAATGGTATATTGGTACCCAAGGGTGACTGGAGAGAACACATGAAAAACAGAGGCTAAATTATAACCTCTATTTCCTTATCCACGATTATTTCGTTTTCCTTAACCAATGAATCAAAGGCAAGTATTTTTACTCCCTTTTCCTTTGCTTTTTTTAAAGCTTTTGAAAACTCGGGATCCATATTAATATTAGGAGTGAAGATGTCAACGCCCTTCATTTGAATCAGGAAAAATATATACCCTCTATAGCCTTCATCAATTGCTTCTATCATTTCATTAACGTGCTTATAACCGCGCTCTGTTGGAGCGTCGGGAAAGAGGGCTGTCCCATTCTGTTCCAGCGTCACACCCTTTATCTCGATAAAACCTTGTTCAGATGGAGTTTCAAAATATATATCAAATCTGGAATTTTTGTAAGTGACCTCTCTTTTTAGTTTTATCACATCATTAAGCGCATCGATTTTTTTATTTTGTATTCCTTCAAATATGCAAGCATTAGGTACCTGGGAATCTATATTTATAAGGGTGTCTCCTTTATAGCCGCCGATAAGTGAATAGGCAGTTTTACGGTCCGGGTTACCTGCTTTTTCAAGGATGACTTTAATGCCGGGGATTAATATTTCCCTGCAGCGCCCCGTGTTTTTGACATGGACGATTTCTTCTTTACCATTAAGCAGTACATGGGCTATAAAGCGGTTAGGCCTTTTTATAAATTCAGCAGCAAATGTATCTTTATATTTCACGGCAAACCTCCGGATACGTTACATAATTTCTATTAAATTAACATGAAAAATTTAATGTTTATATTTTACTATAGTACCTTATTTCAGGAAAGGGCGCTACTTGAAAAATTTTCTGCTGCTATGGCTTTTATCCTTATATATGCTAAAATAAAAAGAGTACAAGTTATGATTATTGAGGCATTACAATATACATAAAGGGAATAATAAAGAAAGTATTTTATTACAGGAAGGGGAGTAATATATGAGTCCTAAAAATGATAAGGAGCCCAAAATGTCTTTGCTGGAATTTTTAATGAGCGAAGAGATAAGAGGCAAGGTTATACTTGCGTTTGTGGGTATTGGCGTTGCAACTGTAGGAGGCTTTCTATCCAATACAAACCGCACTTTATCTATGATTATAATGTTTATAGGCTGCGCCTTGACAGTGGCAGCAGTGGAGCAGATAACCAAGGAAATGCCGAAAATCTGGTAAATATTTTAGTTTATACATATAAAAAATATAAAAAGATAGGAATAAACTCCTATCTTTTTTGATGATTTACTCTTCAATAAATTGCATAAGCTCTTTATTAAACTTGTCATGTTCATCGTAAAATAGTCCATGTCCGCTTTCCTGAAAAGCCACAAGCCTTGAATTCTTAATCCCTTTATTTTGTGCTTCGGCAAGAGGAAAGAGGCATACTTTATCATGAATTCCGTGAAGAATGAGAGTGGGAACGCTGATTTTCCCCATATCAGAAAACAGTTCTTCTTCACCAAGCCAGGTTTTGGCAATAGAGGCGGTTGCCCATCCTGCAGCTTCAAGTCCTAATTGGAAGAACCAATCAGACAAGGCTTCAGTTGTGAGCTTGTAAAAGAACATGTTACTAAATTCTCTAAGCATTTTCGGACGGTCTCTGTAGGTTTCTTCAATGATGCTGTTCACAGCATCATTTGGAAGTCCGTAGGGAAAGTTTTGCCGGATAATCAGGCTGGGTACCGCCGCGGCACATAAGACCAGCTTGGATATACCGTATTCATTGTGCCTAGACATATATCTTACTGCAATAGAACCTCCTGTTGAATGCCCCAATAAAGTTGCTTCATTTAGCTTAAGGGCTTCAATGACGCTTCTTAAATCATCGGATAGCCTGTCGTAACCGTAGCCTGAATACGGTTTATCCGAATCTCCAAAACCTCTTGTATCTATTCCTATGCATCTGTATCCCAATTGGGGAAGTGCGTTAAACTGATATTCAAACAATTTGTGGCTTCCCGGCCAGCCATGAAGAAAAAGGATAGCTTTTTTGCCCTTTGGATTCAAGTCTTCTACGTAAATTTTTACGTCTGGTTCTACTCTTACATAAAAGCCCATATAATTTCCTCGTTTATATAAATTAAATTACTATCATTTTATGCTAGGTTCACATTATTGTTCATAATATTTATTTTAAAAGATATATTACGTGTAATCAGCAAACATTGATTTTGCTGTTGAATAAAGTAAAAAATTATGATAAAGTAATATAATAATTGTTAAATTTTACAAAGTCAAGGCAATGGCGTCTGGAAAGCTTTTATTTACCATGGCGCTTTTTTATTTACCGCAAAATGACGAGGGGGTATTACTTATGTTAAAATTCAAAGCTATTATAACTTACTGCGTAATAGGCATATTATCTTTAGGCTTGGCGGCATTGCCGATTGATATTTTATGGGTCAAGCTTATTATTTTTCCCATAGTTATGACGGCAGCAGTTTTTATTATTTTAAGCAGGCAGAATAAAGAGTCCTTAGAGCTTAACAGCACCGTTTTAACATTAAAAAAGGATCTGAAAAGATTCAATTCAGAGGCACAGGTTGCATCAAGCCAGGTATCTTCCGTATCTGAACAGCTTCACGTGACCATGGAGGAAAATAATACCTTTGCGTTTAGGCTGTATGCCGAGACTGAAGGAATGGTTGGGCAGAATGCTGAGGTTAATTCAAGCATAAGCAGCACCATAAGTGCCGTAAAAAACATAATTGAACTTTTAGATGAAGCAAACAGCAATTCATACAGAATGAAGGAAAAAAGCCAGGCTTCAGATAATGTCATAAATAGCAGTCTGGAAGAAATAATGGAGATAGTAAATACAATGGGCGGTATCAGAAGTTCTTCCGATAAAACCATCGAATATATGGAAAGGCTTGAAACCTCCTCAAAGGAAATAGTAAAAATACTGGAGACAGTAAATAATATTTCCACCCAGACTCATCTTTTATCCTTGAATGCTTCCATAGAATCGGCCAGGGCAGGGGAGGCAGGGAAAGGCTTTTCCGTAGTGGCAGAAGAAATAAGAAAGCTGGCATTAACTACCTCCGATGCGGTAGGGGAAATTAAAACACTTATAAATTACATTCAGGAAGAGGTAAACGGCGTTTTTGAAGTAGTTAAAGAAAATTCAAAAAAGGTGGAAAAGGGTGTGGAGCTGACGGGCAATATTGAAAAGAACTTAAGTAAAATCGACCATGCTTTTAGAGAGGTTACCGAATTGGTGGAAAAGACTATAGATTTGTCCGGAGAAGAAGAGAAGCTTACCAGGGAAATCGAAAACAATATTGAATCGGTGGAAGGAAATGTAAGGCGAACAACTCAATCGGTCAATAATGTTATGGAATCAGTTCAAAAGCACAAAAACAGCATTGAAGGAATTTCGGAATTAAGTCAGAGGCTTTATGAGTCGGCAGGAAGTTTGTCAAATTTGTTTGTAAAGGGTGATTTGAGCAGCGATGACGATAATTCAAATATAAATTTGGACAACCACATAAATTTCTGCAAGCAGATTTTCAAGGAGCTTTACAGTACATCGGGCTATGATTCACTTGACAAAAATGTACATGAAAGGATATTGACCAATACCAAAAACAAGAACAGCTTTATTGAAGCCATATGGTCCAATGACAGCAAGGGTATGTTTATTTTCTCGCTGCCTCAGTCAGGCTTGGCAAATGCCAAGGTGAGGGAATGGTTCCAAAAAAGCATTGCAGGGGAGGATTATATATCTCCTGTTTACATATCGGCAATTACCAAAAGTCCCTGCATCACTATATCATCTCCCATTAAAAACAGTTTGGGCGAAATAATAGGTGTAGTGGGCATAGATATAGAACTAAAAAATAATTAGAAAACGCCGGAGGCAGCTAATGTAAGCTGCCTCCGGCGTTTTATGGGCCGATATGAAGGTATGGTTTAGCAACTTTTAAAAACCTTTTAAGCTCTGCTTCATTGAGATGAGGGTTGCCGATGGAACAATGGGTTTTATATCCCGAACCCTTTGAGTGAAAATCGGATCCGCCGGTATAAAACTTGAATTTGGAAAGTGCAATATCTATAAAATACAATGTATCATAATCGCTGTTGTTACAGTATTTAGCTTCGATGCCTTCAAAGGGCTGGCTAAGTATATAAGGGAGATATTTCATACTTATACGAACAGGGTGAGCCAGTACAGGGACAGCATTGAATATCCTCAATAGCTCAATACCCTCGGTTACGGACAGATGATCACCTGAACCGTCGGTTTGCATAAAGCCTGATAATATTCCTCTTGCTTCCTTAAGCTTATGAGCCTTTACAAATTTAAGTATTCTCTGAAAGGTATCATTATAAAAGCTTAAATCTCTGAAATATCCAAGCACATGTATGCTCTGCTCCCTGTATTTTGCCGATATTTCCACAGCCGGAATTACATTGACACCATACTGGCTCCCTGCTTCAAAAGCTTCTTCTATTCCATTGATTGTATTATGGTCTGCTATTGCTATAGTATCGATATCAAGGATTTTTGCTTCCGCCACTATTTGCCGGGGGCCGAGGCTGCCGTCAGATGCCGTTGAATGTATATGAAGGTCACCTCTTGTCATTGCATTCCCCCCGAAGTTATTGATTTTATATTTTTACGGCAGGGATATTCCATCCATTTCTTATAAAGCTCCGGCCTCATAAGCCTGGCATAGTTTAAAAATTCATCCTTGAGGTTAAGCTCTTTTAGGCCTTTAAGTATTAAAGAGGGTTTTTCCGTCTTTTTCTTCAAAGCCTTGGCGGTATCAATAAGCTTAAGACATATTTCAGGCGTTACAAAAATATGAAATATCGCTGAATCCAGCCTTCTGTAGCCCACTTTTGCCATAGCCTCGTAAAGTTCTATAATTCCGCTCATTATTTCAGGCGTAAGGGCATGCTTTTGAAGGTATTTGTTAAGCTCAATGCCATTTATGCATTCCCTTATGATGTAATCCTCACCGGCACTTATAAGCCTTGGAAAATGAATATCACTTTGTGCCATTATAAGAGCCTTCAGTTCATCCTCGCATTCATCTTTTCTTTTGAAAACTTTAATGCATTTGTAAGAATCAATTCTGTATACCTTTCCCTGGGTTCCCTTTCCTAAAATTTTAAGCTCTCTTAAGTTCAAGCCTTCGTATTCTATAATTGACACCACCTGGATTTTTAAGCTCTTAATGCCAATATATGAAGAAACTCAAATTTTGTACTATGTTAACCGAATATTTACTTATATTGAACATATATAGGAGGGAGTGATATCATTAAGTTGAAAGATTGGTGGTAAATATGAGCTTAGATGACTTAAAAATAATAATAAGCCTGGAACAGCCCGATACTTTTGATGCCGTTAATCTCACGGGTGAATTATCGGAAGTACTCAAATCAATAACGGGAGACAGCGGGAGGAATTCTTTCAACCCCGATGATGTAAAGCTTAAAAGATCTGTATTTGTTGTTGCAAGGGATTCTCTTGGTAATGCCATAGGATGCGGCGCTTTGCGTCCTATAGATGAAAATATTGCTGAAGTCAAAAGGATGTATGTGAGAAAAAAACACATGGGCTGCGGTTCTAAAATCCTGAGCTATCTTGAAGATAAAGCAAGGGAATTTAATTATTCTGCTCTTTGGCTTGAAACTCGGCTTATTAATAATAATGCAGTTTCATTCTATGAGAGAAATGGATATAAGCGTATAAAAAATTACGGTAAATATATAGATTATCCCCAATCCGTCTGTTTTGAAAAAAAATTATAATAAATCAGGTGGTAAAATGAATGATAAAAATTATATATTGGAGTATCTTAAAAGGGATAGAATCAGCAATGTAAATATTATTAATTTTATTGAAAGCTATCCAATTCATCATATAGAAAAGGTAGGACAATCCATATTTGTGAAAGGCGTGAGCGACAGAAAGTGGGTTTATATAAGCTGCAGCTCCATAGAAGAACTTAAAATAATTAAAGATAAGTTAACCGAGGAAGATAAAAACTTTGCCATTATTGAGGACTGGATGATTCCAATACTGGTGCAGGGTAAAAATATAAAGCGGAAACTATCCGTATTAAGATTGGTTTTTGATGATGATAAAAAACTGTCCGGTTTAAAGCATAATACCTCTGAATTGAAGGCAGAAGATGCATTATTCTTATATGACAATTCCGATTATAAAGAGTATCTTTCCGTTGAATATATAACTGAGCGTATAAAAAACGGTATAAGCTCCTGTATTCGAATTCAGCAAAAGGCAGTTGCCTGGGGAATGACACAGGATGACGGAGCAATAGGTTTTCTTCATGTGCTGCCAAAATACAGAAGGATGGGGTACGGAAAGGATATAACCATAAACTTAATAAATAAATTAAGAAGGATTGGAAAAATTCCCTTTGTGCATATTGAAGAAGAAAATGATAAATCCATGAATCTGGCACTGAGCCTTGGATTTAGAAAAGACAGGATTGTAAGCTGGATGGAGATTGAATAATAATAAGGAACATAACGATCTTAACTCGCACCATTATAGATACCTTAATGCCCAGTTATGACCTTGCAGCCAAGTCTAAACAGTTCACTACCTATAATGATGGTTCGTTCAACCATGGAGGATACTTACACAGCCATATACAACCTGACGGCTCTATATGACCATTACATCACCCTGCATGATCTTAGCTCGACCTTGTTAGATAAGTTGGAGCCCTATTATAATCGAGATTAGTCGACCATAATAAAACCTTTCCTAACCATACAAAATCTTCCCGCCGACCGTATATCGGCCTTTCGACTAATATACAATCTTTGGCCGGCCTATATACACCCCATCTAAGAGCACATATAAGCCTTGGCTCAACCGTTATATCCCTTACGATATTATATTGCCCGCATTCGAAGAATTAATGTAATATATTAATATGTAAATTTAATAAATGTTGGATTTAAATGGTAATGTGTTCAGCCTTAGTATGATTATGATTTTCAAACTTACAATGTTAAAAAGAGGGTAAACTATGGAATCATATAAATTAAAGAGCGGGCAGACTCTTATTATAAGGGAAGCAGTTAAAAGTGATGCAGCAGAATATATAGAATATCTTGATAAAATAGGGTCTCAATCAGATTTTCTTACCTTTGGCAAAGGAGAATTAAGTATTACTGCCAGTCAAGAAGAGTCTAACATAGAGGATATTAATAATTCCAATAATAAAATACTTATTTTAGCATTAATAGATGAGAAAATAGTGGGCGGACTGAATTTCGCTGGAGGTGAAAGACGAAGAACAAAGCATACAGGCGAAATGGGCATAACGGTTCTAAAAGAATACTGGGCATTAGGAATAGGCTCTAAATTATTAGAGTATTTTATTAATTGGTCAAAAAATTCAGAAGTCATCCGGAAAATAAATTTAAGGGTACGAAGCGATAACTATCGCGCAATAAATTTATATGAAAAATTTAATTTTGTGAAACAGGGTGTTAGCACAAGAGATTTTTATATAGACAAACAATTCTATAACGCTATATCTATGGGGCTGGAAATTGATTAAATTATAGATGCGCTGCATAATACCAAATAAATTTTACTCTTATCTCCATAAGAATACATTTGATTCTTGCGGAGATTTTTGTTGTGCAATAAAGAGGTTTCCAGTACTCGAAATCCAACGGTAGCTAGCGGGTGGGGCCATATTATAAAACGTATAAACTCTATATGTCAATAATTTATTTGGATAATACTTAACAGTACCATAATTAAAGCTTAACACGAGGGAATTATCATATAAAATAAACAGAACATAAAAGTGAAGGAGAAAATATGTTATCTTTTAAGCAAAAGACAGCCTTTTTTATAAGTCCTCTTATAATTTTTCTATTCACCTTTATTATCCCTATTGGCAGTTCCCTTGCAGCTCAAAATGAAAAAGTAAACATTACTGTAGATTATTTTTATATGAAACCCTGTGAAGCTTGCAAGGACGAAGAGGATTTTATAAAGCATTTCAATGAAATCTTAAGTGAAGAACTTGAATTTGTTGATGTGGATTTAAGGCTTCATAATACTTTTCAAATGGAGAACAGCAAGCTTTTAAATGAATATTATACTGCGTATAATGTCACGGATGAGGCAAAAGAATCTGCAAACATACTTTTTATAGGAGACGCATTCATACCTGACGACAAAGACTTTAACAGAAGGTTAAAGGAAGAGTTTAATAAAGCCGTTGATATAAACAGGAAGGGAAAAGGTAAAAGTGTAACGGTAAACACAGGAGCAGGCAATCAGATGAATAGGGATTTTTTTATAAATATTGATGATAAATTCAACAATTCCACGGATTCACAGATCATATATTTTTATGTGTCGCCTTGCAGCTCCTGCGAAGAAGTAAACGCATATATGCAAAACCTAAATGAAGAATATGAAACGAATGTTAATGGGACAAAAATCACATCCAAAGTATTAATAACAAAACTTAATGTAGGCCAAATGGTAAACTTACAGCTTGCTCAGAAATATTTTGAGGAATATAAGGTGCCGGAAAATGCCCAAAAGGTGCCCATAGTATTTATCGGGGATGCTTTCCTCTCGGGTGAAAACAATATTAAATCACAGCTTGAAAATAAAATCATAGACGGATATGGCTTGAAAACAAAGTTGCTGAATGATATGGGGGAAGAAAAGCTTTTAGAAACCTTTTCAGGATATGAGGCTTCAGGGGTATTGCTGACAGGCCTTATAAACGGCTTCAATCCCTGCGCATTGTCTATGATGCTGTTTTTTATTTCCATGATTGCAATAAGGGGATTAAATGTATTAAAGCTTGGACTGGCTTATATAACAGGAAAATTTATTGCATATTTTCTAATAGGCACTTTGTTTTTTAATATTTTTATTAAAAGTAGCAGTATTTGGTTTGATTCTATACAGAGCATTATAAAAATAATACTTATAATTGTGGCTCTCATTTTTACCATACTTAATTTAAGAGATTATTTTGCTGCTAAAGATGAGAACTATGAAAAAATAAAGCTCCAGCTTCCTGTTTTTTTAAGGCGCTTAAATCATAGCTGGATCAAGAAAATAACCTCAATTGAAAATTCCGGAATCCTCATTTTTGTATGCTTTGGATTGGGATTGCTCATATCCGTAGGCGAGTTTTTATGCGTAGGGCAAGTTTACCTTGCAACTATAATATATATTATGAGGACAAGCTTAAGCTTCAACCTTAAGGCAGTAATGTATTTCATCATATACGGAATTGCTCTTATAATACCCTTGCTGATTTTGACCTTTACAGTTCACAAAGGAAGGGAAGTATTTGACCTGTCCGATATCTTAAGGCAGAAAATGCACATCATAAAACTTGTAAATGCCCTGTTTTTTCTCGCCTTCAGTATTGTCGTGCTGTTGATATTTTAAGTTAGGATATATCTCTCTCATGCCCCAGGCTGGAGATGTAAAGGCATGTCACCTTATACAAGGAGGAAAATCACATGAACAGAAATGATAATGTTATTATCCGGGCTGTCGACATGGAAGATAACATCATTTTTGACAAAAAGCCCACCGCTTTACCGTTAAAGGAAGAGCTCATAATAAGCGACAGCATCAAATTTTTTAACGACCCGGAGCCCTGCATGATTCACAGGTCGGCTGTCATGAAGAGGATTTATCTTAACATAATCGACTCATTATGGAAATTAGTAAAAGATGATATGGAGCTTTCCTGGAGTATAATACCTGATTCCGTTAAAAATTATCTGGATATTAAGGATGAAATAAAATATATTAGAATAATAAAGGATAAATAGCTTTTAACGGAGGAAAATTATGGAAGGGATTATGATTAGCCTCATCTTAAACAAAATGATTCTTTATTTTGACGGTGATATTAAGCGTATAAATCATGCTCTTAAAGTTTTAAGCTTTGCAAAGTGCATAGGTGAAACTGAAAAAGTTTCATCACATAAACTCAAATCTCTTGAAATTGCAGCAGTACTTCACGATATAGGCATAAAATTAAGTGAAATCAAGTATGGTTCTTCCGCCGGAAAATATCAGGAAATAGAAGGTCCGCCTGTAGCCCTGGATATACTTTCGGAGTTTGACCTGGATAAAAGCATTTTAGACAGAATAATGTTTTTGATTGGAAATCATCATACTTACAATAAAATAGATGATATTGACTTTCAAATATTGGTGGAAGCTGATTTTTTAGTAAATATATTCGAAGACGGTATGGGAATTAATGAGATAGAATCAGTTAAGAGTAAATATTTTAAAACAAGCACGGGCTTAGCCATTTTAGAGAACATGTACCTGCATGGGAGGGCAAAATGAATATAAGGTTAATGACAATTGATGACTATGATAAGGTGTTTGAAATGTGGACAACAACCCCGGGTATGGGCGTCAGAAGCATGGATGATTCGAGAGAGGGAATAAACAAATTCCTTTTAAGAAATCCTTCAACCAATTTTGTGGCAACAGTCCATGAGAAAATAGTCGGTACCATAATGTGCGGTCATGATGGGCGAAGGGGTTACATATATCATACCTGTGTAAGTGATAAGCACCGCAAGCTAAAAATAGGAAGCTCAATGGTGGATGCAGTATTAGAAGCATTATCTAAGGAAGGAATAAACAAATGCGCACTGGTTGTTTTTAGCAGTAATGATACGGGAAATTCCTTCTGGCAGTCCCTTGGCTGGGAAAAGAGAGAGGATTTAAATTATTATAACAAAAGCATAAACAATGATAATATGTAAAGATGATAATAAACCCATGGAAATATAACAGCTTAATACAGGCTGTTATTTATTTTGGGTTTCGGAATAATATTGCGCTATAAGCTTGTCTAATTTTTCGCTTAAATTAATTAACCTTGACATGTCGTTGCTGTTTTCATTTACGATGCTGTTTAGTTCTTCTTGAAGCACCTTAATTTCATCGATTAATTTCATAATATACCATCTTTTCTTTTTAATGTTTTTATAACAACATCCTATATTATACATTGCCTTTTTTGCTTTATCAATATTGTAATAAAAAATTTTAATAAATAAATATTATTTTAATACATACTGGAAAATTCAATTAAATACCCTTATACCCATTAACTATTAGCCTGGTGTAACACTTTTTTGTCTCATGCATAGGATGTAATAGGTTATTAGCCTGGTCTAATTGTTCTGAGATATGCCTACATATTGATTAATTTGTAAAAGGAATTGGAATTAACATTAATTAGCCAAGGCTAATTGAGGAGGGAATAAGAATGAATAATACGGTATCATTGACATTTCAAAATACCTGTGAGGTTCTTCAAGGAAGCTTAAAATTATCCGATGTTCCCCTAGGTAAGGCATGCAAGGTCAGAACTATAAATGCACAAGGACTCCTAAGGAACAGGATGCTCGATATAGGCATAATTCCAGACACTGAGATAAAAGCAATGCGAAGGAACAGAACGGGAGATACGACAGCTTTTTTGATAAGAGGCGCGCTCATGGCATTAAGAAGAGAGGAATCTTCTCTTATAGATATTGAACTAATACAGGAAAATTAAGGAGGTTATGTATGGGCTTAACACGGCAGTCAGGTACTAAGGAAGGGATGGCAGATGTCTTCAATGTGGAAAAGCTTAATGGGAATGAAGCTGTAATAGCGCTGGCGGGAAATCCTAATACAGGGAAAAGCACTGTATTTAATGCTTTAACCGGTCTTCATCAGCACACGGGAAACTGGCCGGGTAAAACGGTGACCAACGCCCGGGGAAATTACAGGCACAGAGATTGCGACTTTATATTGATAGATTTACCGGGAACTTATTCACTTCTTGCAAGTTCCATTGAAGAGCAGGTGGCCCGGGATTTTATCTGCTTTGGAAATCCTGATGCAACCATAGTAGTTACAGATGCTACCAATCTTGAAAGAAACCTGAATTTGGTATTGCAGGTAATGGAGCTGACGGACAACGTGATTATGTGCGTAAACTTAATGGACGAAGCAAAAAGGAAAAACATAGAGGTAGATGCAAGCGGATTATCCATTGAGCTTGGGATTCCCGTTGTGACTGCCGCCGCAAGAGAAGGCACTGGGTTATGTGAGCTTATGGATTGTGTGTATGATGTAGCTGCGGGGAAATTAAAGCCGCATCCTAAAAGAATGAAATATGAAGAGGATATAGAAGGGGCATTGAAAAACATTATGCCAAGGCTGAGTGAGTACATTGAAGATGAGATAAAGGCAAGATGGATCGCATTGAGGCTTTTAGACGGAGATAAAACCATAATAGATTCCATAAAAGAATATATGTTAGGGACAGGTGAAATACTCTTATGAACCGCATTAGCTCAAATGAATTTTTAAAATTAATATCCATATCCGAGGATGTAAAATTAAAATACTCAAATCAATTCAGGGATAAGCTGGTTAAAAGCATTTATACTAGGGCAGAGGACATTGCACAAAAAACCGTCAAAAATAAGAACTCAGAAAAAAGTAGCATAGACAATAAAATAGATGATATCATAACCTCCAGAACATTTGGAATACCTTTGATGCTTTTTTTGCTGGCAGGTGTTTTCTGGATAACGGTGGAAGGTGCTAACATACCTTCACAAATGCTGGCAGATTTATTATTTAAAGCTGAAGAAAAAATAACTTTAATGTTTCAGTATCTAAATGCCCCCAACTGGCTTCACGGAATTCTGGTTTTGGGTTTATTCAGAACTGCTGCATGGGTATTATCTGTAATGCTTCCCCCCATGGCAATTTTCTTTCCAATATTTACATTGCTGGAGGATTTGGGGTATCTTCCCAGAGTGGCCTTTAATCTTGACCACATGTTTAAAAAAGCCTGTGCTCATGGGAAACAGGCACTGACCATGTGCATGGGATTTGGCTGCAATGCGGCAGGGGTTATTGCCTGCAGGATTATTGACTCTCCAAGGGAAAGGCTTATTGCCATACTGACGAACAATTTCGTGCCCTGTAACGGGAGATTTCCCACCCTTATTACAATTGCCGGCATATTTGCAGGGGGTATCATAGGATATAAGTATGGTTCTGTAATTGCATCCTTAAGCGTTGCTTTGCTTGTTGTGGCGGGAATAGCCATTTCACTTTTAGTATCGTATGTTTTATCAAAAACCCTTTTAAAGGGTGTGCCATCCTTTTTCATACTTGAGCTTCCCCCATACAGAAAGCCCCAGTTGGGGAGGATAATATATACCTCCATAATTGACAGGACAATATTCGTACTGGGAAGAGCCATGGTAGTAGCGGCGCCGGCAGGGGCGATAACCTGGATTTTAGGAAACTTATATATAGGTGATATGAGCATAATTGCTCACGTTGCTAATTTTTTAAATCCCTTTGCTCAAATAATTGGAATTGACGGATTTATCCTCATGGCTTTTATATTGGGACTCCCTGCAAATGAAATAGTTTTGCCCATTCTAATAATGAGCTATCTGTCCCAGGGGGCCATGATTGAAATGGAAAGCCTGGATGAATTCAGAAGACTTCTTATAAATCATGGATGGACCTGGGTGACCGCATTAAATACAATGATTTTTTCGCTGCTTCACTTTCCCTGCGGAACCACATTATGGACTATAAGAAAGGAAACGGGGAGCATTAAATGGACTGTACTCGGAGCAATTATTCCTACGGCAATAGGCATTATAATATGCTTTACAATAGCCCAGATTGCAAGAATATTAAACTTAGTGTAGTGGCCTCTATAAGGCCATTTTCTTATTTTAAAGGCTAGTGTCTTTGGAGACGAAATTTAAAAAGCCTTCCTTTATTTTTGGGTTATTATTAAAATAGTCCACCATATGTTCGATGGAGTGCATGGTAGGCAGGGAAAGATAATGTTCCATTGCCTCGGCCTCATCGGCTATGTTGCATTTTGAACCTATAATTTCTAAAAATTCTCTTAAAATACTGTTCCTTTTAACAAGATAGTTCCCCAGTTCTTCACCTTTATCGGTAAGGGTAATTTCATCATGAGGTTTGTATATGAGATATTCCTTATCATGAAGCCTTTTTAAAGCCTTTACCACAGAAGGCATGGATACGCTGAGGCTGTCAGCTATGTCGCTTACTCTTATGGAATTTTTAATTGAAAGCCTGTATATTTCCTCAAGATAATCTTCAAGGCTTGGGGACAGCATATTTTCACCTCCTAAAATTAAAAGACCTTTATTTCAACATAAGTATGTTGAAATAAAGGTCTGGCTCTCAGTATAAACTGTACTAAAGCGGGCTTTCGCCATTATGTCGACCTTAGTAACCAGGAAAATTTCCCTGTGAGTTACTCCCCCTTATCTCTTTAATTCAGTATATGAAAAAGTTTAAAAAAATTGACAGATAATTTTAAAAAACTTAATCGACACTCTCTGATATTTCTGCAAACTGGGTGTTGTACAGGGCGGCATATATTCCGTTTTTAGTTAAAAGCTCATCGTGGCTGCCTTCCTCTTCAATGCCGTTATCCGTTAAAACCAGTATTTTATCCGCGTTTTTTATAGTGGATAGCCTATGTGCTATAACTAAGGTAGTTCTTGAATCTGAAAGCTTCTCTAAGGATTGCTGTACTATTTTTTCGCTCTGGTTATCAAGGGAGGAGGTTGCTTCATCCAGTATAAGCACAGGAGGATTCTTTAAAAATGCACGGGCAATGCTTATCCTTTGCTTTTGTCCTCCTGATAATTTAACTCCTCTCTCGCCGACATAAGTATTGTAGCCATTTTCAAAGGCCATTATAAATTCGTGGGCATTTGCATTTTTTGAGGCTTCTATTATTTCTTCATCCGATGCATCAGGCTTTCCGTATCTTATGTTTTCCATGATGCTTCCGGCAAAGAGGTAAACATCCTGCTGCACAATACCTATCTTTTTTCTTAGGGAATCAAGCTTAATATCCCTTATATCTTTTCCGTCTATTTTTATACTCCCTTCAGTGACATCATAAAATCTTGGAATAAGGCTGCATAAAGTGGTTTTTCCGCCGCCGGACTGGCCTACTAAAGCTATGGTTTCTCCTTTGTTTATGGTCAATGAAATATTCCTCAATACATAATCCCCTGAGGAATATTTAAAGGACACATCTTCAAAGACTATATCCTTGTTGAAATCATTTATGTCAACAGCATCCTCCTTATCCTCTATGTCGGGATTGATGGCTAAAATCTCCTCATATCTTAAAAAGCCCGTCATGCCTCTTTGAAATTGCTCGGTAAAGTGAAGTATGGTACGTATGGGTGCTAAGAATGTATTGATAAATAAAAGATAAGCCACCAAGTCCGCAGCGTTTATGGAACCGGAACCGATAAAGAGGGCTCCTATTATGGCTGCGGATACATATATTAGGCCTTCAAACAAGGTTACACCGCTGTAAAATCTCCCCATATATTCATAGCTGTCCTCTTTGGTTGCAAGAAACAGCTTGTTTCCTTTTTTGAACTTTTCTACTTCAATACCTTCGTTTGAAAAGGACTGCACCACCCTGACACCGGCTATACTGTCCTCTAGCTGGGCATTTACATCGGCTATCTTTTCCTTATTCCTTGTAAATACCGCCCTCATCTTGTCATTATAGTAAAAGGAAAACCAGGTCATTACCGGAAGGAAGGCAAAGGTTATTAAAGTAAGCTTCACGTTTATGGTGAGGAGTATTATAAATGCGCCTAGTATTTTTGTAACGGAAATGAATATCTCCTCGGGGCCATGGTGGGCCAGTTCGGCTATATCCAAAAGGTCATTTACTATTCGGGACATAATCTGACCGGTCTTGTTGTTGTCAAAATAAGTGAAGGACAGCTTCTGAAGATGCGTGAAAAGCTTATTTCTCATGTCATATTCCATCCTGGCTCCCATTATATGTCCCCAGGAGGTTATATAATAATTGCAGAAATACTGGATTATATATAACGCAAACATCAATATTCCTATTTTTATTATGGTACCGGAAGCCGCAGCAGCCTGAGTCTGAAGCCTGTTTAGTATATCCCTTACCAGGACGGGAAACATAAGGTCTATGCCGGATGCTGTCAATGCACACGCCATATCCGTAAAAAAAATCAACTTATAAGGCTTATAATATTTCATAAATTTTCTAATCATATCCATAAATTTCCCCCCAAACCAAATACTGTAGTTAAAGAATCGGATAATAGCCGCCTTTTCTATTTTAGTATAAATTCTGTAGGTTTGCATCCCATATTTATACTTAACTTATTAATTTACAGAATGAAATATAATACTTTGAAGGACGGGGCAATACTATAATAAAATATTTGGCAAATGAGGGAAGAGAATGTTTAAAGTATTCAGACAGGAAGCATTTTTAGGAAAGCTGTCTTATAAAAGATATTTTGAAGGCTGGTATTTCAAGCATGTAAGCCGGAATCTTTTAAATGCATATTCCTTTATCCCAGGAATATCGCTGTGCCCTGAAAATCCCCATGCATTCATACAGGTTATAGACGGCGTTACGGGAGAGACAAAATACATACAATACAGCCTTGATGAATTCTCATGGGACAGTAAAGGATTTATGGTTAAAGTAGGCCATTCGGTATTTACCGATAAACATATATCTGTAAATATCCAGGATGAAAAAACAAAAATAGCAGCAAAAATAAATTATAAGGATTCTGTAAAATACCCCAAGAGCCTTTTATCACCGGGGATCATGGGGTGGTATTCCTATGTACCATATATGGAGTGCAAGCATGCGATAGTTTCCCTCAACCATGATCTTTGGGGAGAAATGTCAATTGACGGGAAAACATTTGATTTTACCGGCGGCAAAGGCTATATAGAAAAGGATTGGGGCACATCCTTTCCAAAGGAGTGGCTGTGGCTTCATTGCAACAATTTTGAGAGCAAAGATGCTTCGGTTTTTATTTCTATTGCAAATATACCCTGGCTTAAAAGCTATTTTATAGGCTTTATTGCATTTTTATATACAGGAAAGGAGTTATTCAGATTTGCCACCTATAATAAATCGAAGATAACTAAGCTGGTGAAAGTTGAGAATTCGATACATATATCTATTATGAACAATAAATACAAAATGGATATGGAAATTCAGCCGGAAAACTCCGGTGTCCTTATGGCGCCGGTTATGGGGAATATGGACAGGAGAATAAAAGAGAGCATTGATTCAAAGGTAACAGTAAGATTAGAAGATACAAAGGGCGGTATAATATTTGGAGACAACGGAATCAGGGCGGGTTTGGAAGTAATAGACAGCATATTCCATTACTTCATATGAAATTTATCAATACTTTGGTATATATTCCTCATAATGTTTGCGGAGCTTATGCAGCTCATCCAATTTGCAAAGGGATTCTTTTTCATTTTTGCGGGAAACTCCTACAATAAGAGATTCTAAAAGTGCAATGGGGGCGACCATGGAGTGAAACTCCCATAATTCTCCGCGGGCAGTATAAAGGACAATATTGCTTTTTTCTATCATTTCAGAAACTAAAAGATCTGTGATTAACAGTGTTGTGCATATCTTTTGCCCGGCAAAATCCAAAAGCACCCTTACTTCCGGCAATATATTGACAAAACCGAAAATTACAATGACATCCTGACAGTCGATATTGACCAGCGATTCAAATATTTCATGGCCGCTTTTGGCTATTTTTTTTATATCTAAACCTAGTCGATTTAAACGGAATTGAAAAAGGTCAACCAGACATTCGCAGGAACCTGAGCCGTAAACATAGATGTTTCTGGCGCCTGTTATTGCAGAAACGGCCTTCTTAAATTGTTCAGTATCAAGATGCAGCAATGTTTCGTTCAAATAGCTGGAAGCTAAATGAAATATTTCTTCCGTTAAATTCCCTTTTCCTGTTTTGTTTAAAATATCTTCAAGCTTATTTGCCGGTGTGGTGGTCATTTTTTCTTTCAGATACTTTTTAAACTCTTTGCTGTTTGAAAACCCAATTGTCCTCCAAAATCTTGAGATAGTAGCAGGGCTTATTTTAAGCTCTTCGGCTATCTCTTTTTCTGTAAGATACGCCAGGCGGGCATGGTTTTTTGAAATGAAATCCGCAATTTTTTTCTGACTGCCTGTCATATCATCTATCTGTGTATTTAAATCTAAAAAATTCATAATAAATTCTCCTACTTATTTAGTTTCTTACTTTCTATTATAAATATTTTTCAACAAAATGAAATATTTTTTTCATAAATTTTATAATGATGATTTATTTACATCCAATTAACATACCTTTAATGGATGATTAATGTAAAAAAAATATAATGGAATTGCCAGATTGTAGGAAACTTCTTTTTATTTAGATGGGGTTTTCTGCAAAATAAAAATTTCAGGAGGAATTATATATGGAAAATTCATTAGTAAAGAACCAAAATGAACAGTCCAAGACAGTTATGCTCTTCATCTTGGCAATGTCATTATCAGGACTTGAGAACCTGGTGGCGGAAATTTTACCTGAGCTCAAAGTGGGACCTTTGGAAATTGGTATATCCAGCTTTATCTTTATTCCTATCGTACTATGCATATTGTTTGATAACTTCTGGGTAGCTCTGGCAGCGCCTATAGGCGAGATAGTTTTTGCCGACCTTTTGCTGGGTGAATTCGGAGGCTTGGGAGAATTTGAAGAAGTCATAATACTTACCATGGGTCTTTTTTTAGCAGGTAAAATGGTAAAGGACATTAAAGACAGAAAACAGCTCATGTGGGCCGCCCTCATAGGCTTTGGCTTTCAGGAATTTGCAGGCACTCTGATTGACATCGGAAAAGTATGGGTAGGAGTCGAAGCCTTAGAAGCCGTACCCGGGCTTCCGGAAAGTATAGTAATAATCGAAGGCGTAGATTTTTTAATCGAATTCATTGTAACGGGAATCATTTTTGGACTTATACCTACATTATATTTCATTCCTAAATTTTACGGTAAAATTGAACCTCTTTTAGGTATCAAACCCCGAGTATTTGACAATTCCAAAAGCGCAATACCGCCGGCTCTTATATTCGGAGCGGTTATATCTGCCATACTTGGCACAGTAATATCTTTCATGGCTGAAATGGGCATAACCATAATCGAATGGGAAGGTGAATTTTTAGATAAATTTGGTGATAATTTTATTTGGGTTCCCATTGCAGTAGCAGCGCTGGTTGTGGTTTCCATCTTTATATTTGGAAGAAATAAATCCGCAGTGTCAAAGGAGATATAGCATGCCTCAAGGGATTATTTCCATCAAGGGTCTGTCGTTTACTTACCCCGGAGATACGGTGCCTTCTTTAAAAAATATAGGCCTTGAAATCAACGAAGGGGATTTTACTGCCATAATCGGAAGCAACGGCAGCGGAAAAACCACTCTTTGCAAAGTGATAAACGGGGTGATTCCCCATTATATTACCGGAGATTTTGAAGGTACAGTGGAAGTTAAGGGTAAAAATACCCTTAACTTTTCTGTGGCTTCTCTGGCCTTAAATGTGGCATATGTATATCAGGATTTCGAAAACCAGCTGGTACGCTCAACAGTACATGATGATGTGATATTCGCCCCCTTGAATTTCGGATATACGGATTATAAAAAACGCGGCGAAGATGCCTTAAAATTATTGAGTCTGGAACACATAAAGGATAAATTTATATGGGAATTGAGCGGAGGTCAAAAACACATGGCAGCCCTTGCAGGAGTGATGTCTCTGAATCCTGATATTATAATAGTCGATGAGCCGGCAGCACAGTTAGACCCTGTAAATGCAGTGCTAATATATGAAAAATTAAAAGCATTAAATGAAGTATACAGAAAAACCGTCATTGTCATTGAACACCACAGCGAATTCATAGCAGATTACTGCAATTCGGTGATAATGATGGATGAGGGGCGCTTATTGTGGAAAAAGGATGTAAAGGAAGCATTGAACAGTCCTGAATTAAAGGGAAAAAACATATATCCGCCACAGGTTACCCAGGCAGCGTATATATTGTCACGAAGCAGTTTAAAGAATGAAAATTTTAACGGTTATCCCATAAGCATCAAAGGTTGCAGAGAGTATTTCGGCAATATTAACATGGTCTCTGTAAATGATGATAAAGGCATTGAATTAAAAAACAGTGAAAAAAAGCCTGCAATTGTTTTTGAAGGCGTCTCATACGGCAGCAAAGCATTGGACAATGAGATGAAGTTGGCTTTGAATGATATAAATCTTACCGTATATGAAGGTGAGAGGCTGGCTTTGGTCGGAAGCAACGTGCAGGAAAATCAACTCTTTTAAAATTGATCTCCGGTATCATAAAACCTGTTTCAGGAAATGTCTTTGTATACGGCAATGATACTCAAAAGATACAAATCGGAAAGCTGTCAGAAAAAGCGGCATATATTTATCAAAACCCTGAAGAGATGTTCATAGAAGACAGCATCCGAAAGGATATAGAATATTTTCTGAAGTCCAGAAGATATGAAAATTATCAGGAAGCGGTGAACAACATAGTTGATATTTTGGATCTTGCAAAGCTTCAGGATAAGGATGGGAGGCTGTTAAGCGGCGGGCAGCAGCGCAGGGCATCGATTGCAATAGGAGTAGCCTGTAATCCTTCGGTTATTTTGCTGGACGAACCTACCGGAAGTTTAGATATTTCTAACCGAAAAAACATGGTCTCAATATTGGAGCATTTAAGGGATAAAATAAAAACAGCGGTAATAACCACCCATGATATGCAGCTTGTGGCAGAGTGGGCTGACAGAATTGTGGTAATGAAGGAGGGCAAAATACTGGCAATTGGTAATAAGCATGATATTTTCAATAACAAAGAACTCCTTAAGAAAGCCAATTTAAAATCTCCTCAGATTGTGGAGCTGTGTCAGGAGCTAGATATTACGCCTTTGATTTTCACTCTGAATGAATTTGAAAGAAGGGTTTTTAAAACCAGGGAGGGTTCGAACTATGGAATATATGACAAAGCTCTTCAATAAAATTTCGGTAGAAAGGATTAAGATTGAATTATATAAAACTGCTTTTGGAAGCAATGAAACCCTTATTTCCCGGTTGGATCCCAGGATTTTAATCATATGGTACCTTATATTTGCGCTTATTCCATGGTTTATATTTGACAGAGCAGTGCTTATAGGGCTTTTTCTGTTTGTTGCAGCTGTAGCATATGTTTCAAAGGTCAGTAAATTTATTATCTTTCTTCTTTGTACAGGCATAGCAATGGAATTGCTATGCTACAGCCTGGTTGCCTATATTTTCGGAGGAGGTGTTGATGCCTTCCTGGCCATGACAGTTTTAACTTTAAAGCTTGTTGTCATCTCACTTTCAAGCATAGCAATATTCTGCAACATGGATCCTGAAAGGCTGAGTGATGCATTATTAAGCTTCGGAGTTCCCGGGCATGTCACTTTTGCAGTTTCCTATGGTTATAGGATGGTGCCTGTTTTAATAGAGGAATATAATAATATAATAAATTCATACAGGCTCCGTGGAGTGCCGCCTGATAAAAAGGGGTTTTTGTATTGGCGCCAAATTGCATACATGCTGAATATGGCAGTCGGGGCCTTTTATCCCTTGGTATTAAATACGGCCAAAAGGACGAGGACTACGGTTGAGGCACTGGAGGTAAGAGGATTTTCCTATGCCCTTTTAAACCGGGAAGTGAAAAAACTGAAATTATCCTATTTAAAGATCGGCTATAAGGAGATGGCGTTTTTATTAGGCTCACTGCTTTATATTTATTTACTGATATCAATTTTATAAACTTAAGGAGTTACTTATGGATATAGATTTACATTGCCATGCAAAGCTTTCAAAAAAAAGCCAATTCAGCAGGTCTAATTTTAATAATTTAATAAGAGCGGCGCTAAGGAGCGGTTTTCATGCCATAGCAGTAACCGAGCATTTTAATACGTCCGGCTTTGAAAAAATTTATGAATTGATGGACAGCTACCCTTATATTGATGATCATTATATCATAGATGGGCTTAAAGTATTCTGCGGAATGGAAGTGGATATAAAAGAAGGCGGTCATGTTGCCATAATCGGGAAAAGGGATGATGTATCAAGCCTTCATAATGTGCTGTCACCGAACTTGAACAAAGAAAATTATCCTTCTATAGATTATTTGATTAAAGAAGCAAAAAAAAGAAATATGATAATGATAGGAGCACATTCGTACAGAAATAACAAATCGCTAAGCAATCTTCCGGATGACATATTGAAACAATTAGATTTTTTAGAATTAAACGGCAAGGACTATAAAAAAAGCCATATGGTAATGAGGCTTGCACAATCCCTTAACATGAAAGTGACAGCCGGGAGCGATACTCATTACTGGCTTCAGATGGGATGCATAAGAAACCGCCTCAATGCTGAAGCAAATACAATAGAAGAGTTAAGAAAAGCCTTAAGTAAAAGCAATACTATCATAATCTCGCCTGTCATCGGATTAAAAGTTAAAGCTGCGGCAGCGGTGAAAAAAATAATGAAGCAATTTCAAAGAGTCTCTTTTTAAGAGATTCTTTTTTATATATAATCAACATATGCATTTCATTATGTCTACTGCATTATATAATGCTGCTAATTACATTTTATCAGAATAAAATATCATTTTATGACATGACTGTAGAAAATTGTATATTTTAGTAATAAAATATATTATTAAATAATAAAGTAATAATAATTCAAATTTTCATGTCTTAATGCATATCCTTTTATGAAAACGGAGCTGATACCTCAATGGATAAGAGATTGCAGAGAACATATCAAAATTCAATACCACACTTAACTGTAAAATTCATGCCGCTAAAGGCAGTGGGTTTATATCTGCTGTCCGGCATTTTCTGCGTATTTCTAATAGATGTTGTTCTGCATAAATTCATTTCGGACATGGATACAGTTCTCATACTTAAAATGGTCAAAAGCCTTTTATATCTGACAGCAACATCTTATGTATTATACAGGATTATCATTTATTACAGAAAAAATATAGGTATATATGTTGAGCAGCTTAACGTTTTTGAAAATGATTTAAAAAACTTAAGCATACAGCTATCTGCTGCTGAAGATGAACTAACTGTCAAATACAATGAACTTAAAAATAAAGAGGAAGACATCAGGGTATGGAAGGAAAGACTGGATTTAATAATCGAAGGTACAAGCAACACCATATGGGAATGGGATATAACGGCAGGAAAATTTCAATTTACGGAAAAGGTAACCAACACATTAGGATACTCTTATGAGGAATTTGACTGTATATCAATAAGAGATATTGTCCATCCGGATGACAGGGATGCTTTGTCAAAAGATATTGAAAATCACTTATCAGGAAGAACCATGTATTTTCAGAGTGAGTTTAGAATGAAGCCCCGCATAGGCGAATATAAATGGGTATTTGCAAGCGGAAAAGGAATAAAGGGTGATGACGGGAAGATAATCAGCATGATAGGCTCGCTGAACGATATAACAGAGAGAAAAGAGACGGAGGAGAAGCTTGTAAAGCTTGTATACTATGACTATTTAACAGGACTTCAAAACAGGGCTCTCTTTGAAGAGAGACTGGGAAGTATTTTAAAAGAAGCAGTTATTTCGGATAAAAGAGGTTCGGTATTATTTATAGATCTCGATAATTTCAAAAAAGTAAATGATTCCTTAGGTCATGATTATGGTGATCAATTGATAAAGCTTGCTGCCCAAATGCTTAAATTGACTTTGGGGCCTGATGATGAGGTATGCAGATTTGGAGGAGACGAATTCATAATATTACATCCGCAAAATGAAGGAGATGTGACCAGCGCACAACTGGCCAAAAATATTCTGGATATTTTTGTGAATCCATTTGAAATAGGAGAAAAACAGGTTTATGTAACTACCAGCATAGGCATAGCCCTTTATCCCGATGACGGCGTGGACGTAAGCACCATTTTGAAAAATGCGGACGCGGCCATGTACGAAGCAAAGAGGTCGGGAAAAAATACATACAGTTTCTATAACAGAAAAGTAATTTCAGAGATAATCAAGAGAACCGAGCTTGAAAAAAGGATGAGAAATGCCATTGAAAATGATGAATTTTATTTGTGCTATCAGCCTCAGTTTAATATTAAAACCGGAGAAATAACAAGCCTGGAAGCTCTTATCAGATGGAACAGCCCGGAATATGGAGTGGTGGTGCCTGCAGAATTTATATCCATAGCCGAGGAATCCGGCTTTATAATTCAGATAGGAGAATGGGTTCTTAAAAATGTATGTATGCAAAGCAGGATATGGAAAGATAAGGGCTACAATTTTGAACACATAGCCATAAATATATCACCTATACAGTTGAAACATTCGGGCTTCATTCAAGCGGTTAATAATATTTTGGAGGAAACAGAAGTACTAACCAGCTTCATAGAGTTTGAAATAACGGAAAATGTGCTCATCGAGCCTTTTTATCAAAGTATAGAAATACTTACAAAGCTTCAGGATATGGGTATTAAAATTGCATTGGATGATTTTGGCACAGGATATTCATCCTTGAACTATTTAAAAATGCTGCCCATAAACTCCTTGAAAATAGATAAATCCTTTATCGATAACATAACCGCCGACTCAGATGTAATGTCAATTGTTGAGGGCATAATAACACTGGCTCATAAAATGAAGTTATCTGTAATTGCCGAAGGAGTGGAGACAGGAGAACAATTTAATATATTAAAAGATGAACAATGCGATAAAATTCAGGGGCATTATATAGCAAGGCCATTATCTCCTTATGAGATTGGAGAGTTATTGGAAAAACAATTGACTATATGCCCATGATAAGCTGAGTTATACCATATATTGCGGAGGTAATTTATGAGCACTATGGATGAAGGATATAAAATCAAAGAAGAGGATATTTATAATGAGAAATTCCAAAATGCTTTAGACACTCTTATTTTCGTTGATAAAGAGGATAAAATAATTGAAGCCAATAAAAGCGCAGTTAAGTTCTATGGATATACATATGATGAGCTTATAGGTAAAAGCATAGGGGATTTATGGCATTTTAATAAGGGGGATAAGGGCAGGGCAAAATTAAGCAATGTGAAGGATACCGGAGAGAATTTTGAGGCCGTTCACTATAAAAAGGATGGCAGTTTTGTTCATGTAGAAGTCATTTCCATGAAAACAGGTATAGATGATATTGTGTTATATGTTATAAGGGATATCTCTGAGAGGATTGAAAAAGAAAATGCCATGAGAAGGCTGGCTGCAATAGTCGAGCATTCACAGGATGCCATAATAAGTACGGATTTAGAAAACATTATAACCAGCTGGAATTATGGAGCGGAAAGAATATACGGATATAAGGAAGACGAGGTAGTCGGCAAAAGTATATTGATTCTTGTACCCCATGATAGGGCAGAAGAAGCAAAGAAAAATATTGAAAACACCATGGGCGGAATATTTTTGAACAATTTTGAAACCATGCGCATGGCAAAAGACGGACATCTTGTCAATGTTTCCTTAACTGTTTCCGCAATAAAGAATGATGACGGAAATGTTATAGGCGCATCCATGATAGCAAGGGATATAACCGAACGTGTGGAAAAGGAAAAAGAGCTAAGCGAAAAGTACGAAGAACTGACATCTATTTATGAAGAGCTGGCAGCAGAAGAAGAAGAATTAAGACACAATTATAAGGAAATGGAAGCCTTAAAAGAAGAAGCGGAAAGGGCAAATAGGGCTAAAAGCCAGTTTCTTGCAAATATGAGCCATGAAATAAGGACTCCCATGAATGGGATTATCTGCATTACGGAATTATTAGCTGAAACAGTGCTTAATGAACAGCAGCATGAATACATAGGCATGCTTAAAGAATCATCAAGAATGCTTATGGAAATAATAGACAACCTGCTGGATATATCAAAAATCGAATCAGGAAAGTTCAAGCTCAACAAAGAGACCTTTAACCTAAAGGATACTATTGAAAAAATAATCAAAGAGCTATGGCTTGTGAGCCAGAAAAAGAACATAGAGATTATGTATTTTATAGAGCCCTTTATAAATCATGAGCTTATAGGGGATTCATTAAGGCTTAGCCAGGTATTGATAAACATTGTGAATAATGCCATCAAATTTACCGAAAGAGGCCACATATTCATCAGGGTAAGCAAGGTAAAAAACGATGAAAACACCATAAGATTATTATTCTCCGTCGAGGATACTGGAATAGGAATGTCGGATGAAACAAAGGAAAGGCTCTTTAAAGTATTCAGCCAAGGGGATGATTCCTATACTAAAAAATACCGGGGAACAGGATTAGGGCTGGCCATATGCAAGGATATAGTAAATATGATGAACGGAAAGATATGGGTAAACAGCAAAGAAAATGAAGGCAGCACCTTTTATTTCACCGCTGATTTTTCAATCGATGACAGCGCCTTAAAGTCAAATTACATAGAAAATAAAGCAAATACCGCATCAAATACAAGAGATGGTGCTGACTCTAAAGCTTCAACCATACTTATAGTGGATGATAATGAAATAAACAAGAAAGTGGCTTCTGCCTTTATGAAGAACAAGGGCTACAAAGTTTTGTGTGCTTCCAATGGAAGAGAGGCCCTTTATATGCTGGACGGTAATAAAGTGGATTTGATATTGATGGATATACAGATGCCGGAATTAAACGGGTTTGAAGCCACCAAAATTATAAGAGATACGGAAAGATATACAAATGCTCATATACCGATTATAGCCATGACCGCATATGCCATGTCGGGTGACAGGCAAAAATGCATAGATGCCGGTATGGATGATTATATTTCAAAGCCTCTTGAGGCAAATGAACTGTATAAAAAAGTCGAAAGCTATTTAAAAAGACCGGTATGATTTTACCGGTTTTTATATTGCATGTGCCCAGCATGGGCGTTATCTAAGCTTGCCAGATTTTTTAAAAAGGTCCTTTTGTTCCGGGATATGAGGCATTTATCTCCTGTAGACATAGTTACGGACATATCCTGCAGATTTGCTTCTGTTATGTGCCGGGTATTTATTAAAAAGGATTTATGGGAACGGAAAAAGGTATCCGTCAGTTCATTGATGGAGCTTTCGATATCCTTTAAGGTGCCGTAGTATTCGATGCTGCCATCATTGGTATGTATGATAAGCTTGGGGCCGAAGGATTCAATGTATACTATATCATTTACCGGTATATGGTATTCCTGGTATCCGGATTTTACCGCAATGGAATTATGTTTGACAGGAAAATAAACATTGGAGATTTTTTTAAAGTCTTCAACAAGGGCTGTAAGGGAGTCGGCTATATCGGAATAGCTAATGGGCTTGACTAAAAAATCAAATACTTTCAACCGATACTTAAATACCATCATAGTCATATATACGGAGTGCGTAACATATATTATGTAGGATAAGGGCTCTTTTTCCCTTATAACCCTCCCTAAGGCTAAACCGTTGATTTCATCATCAAAATCCATATCCAGTATATATACATTTATTTGTCCGGAGTTTTTGTTTGCATACTCCAGCACATCTGAAGGGTTAGTGGTATATAAGCCAAGACTGGCATCCATATCATGTTCCGATATGAATTTTTTTATATAACTGCACGTGTTCTCTAAAAAATTCTTATTATTATCAGCCAGAATAAAATTCAAATGCATTTAAAAACCACCTGCCATAAAATACGCATATCTTCATATTTTAAATAAGAAATTCTACATAATTTAAGAATTTCCTTTTAGATGGAATTAAGTTCCTTAACTTTTTTCAATCTTCTTAAGTAAACTTCCGTATTTATGCTATATTAATCTTTTAAGATTGACTAAAAAATAAAGATTTGTTATGCTCTAAGTGTATTAATAAAACTAGTACACTTAGTACGCCTTCCAGGAAGGAGGAAGAGTATGATCTCCATTGATTATAGGGATAAAAGGCCAATTTACGAACAGTTGATTGAAGGAATAGAGGATATGGCAATAAGGGGGATTTTAGAGCCGGACAGCCAGTTAATATCTGTGCGGCAATTAGCCTTGGAGCTTTCCATCAATCCTAACACCATTCAAAGAGCCTATGCCGAACTTGAGAAAAAAGGGATAATTTACAGTATTAAAGGACGGGGAAGCTTTGTATCGGGGAACCTTGAAAAGCTTCGCACAGAGAGAAAGCAGCTGATATTTAAAGAATTTGACTATATTCTAGGTAGGGCGGTAAAAGAGGGAATACAAAAACATGAGCTGCTTGAATTCTGCCAAAAGTATTTTGATGGGCAAAAGGAGGGAATAGAATGATAAGTGCAAAGAATGTTACAAAGTATTTTGATGACATCAAGGCTATAGACGACGTAACGGCTGTGATAAAGGAAGGTTCGGTATTTGGACTTATCGGGTCTAACGGTGCAGGAAAGTCTACTTTTTTAAGAATGCTGAGCGGGGTTATAAAGCCTGACAGGGGAGAAATAACCATAGACGGTGAAAATGTATTTGAAAACATAAAGGTAAAAGAAAGATTTTTTTATATATCCGATGAGCAGTATTTTTTTCCAAATACTACGCCAAAGGCTCTTAAAGAGTATTATAAAAACATATATAAAAACTTCGATTCTAAAAGATTCGATTCCTTGATGAAAGGCTTCAACCTGGATGAAAACAGAAAGATAAATACATTTTCAAAGGGTATGAAAAAACAGGTATCTGTCATATGTGCGGTATCATCCATGACGGATTATATTTTCTGTGATGAAACCTTCGACGGACTGGATCCGGTTGTGAGGCAGGCGGTAAAGAGCATATTTGCAGGTGATATGGAAGACAGAGGTTTGACTCCTGTTATAGCCTCCCACAATTTAAGGGAATTAGAGGATATATGCGACCACATAGGACTTTTGCACAGAGGCGGAATTCTCCTTTCAAAGGATTTGGAGGATATGAAGCTTGGAATACATAAAATACAATGCGTCTTTACACAATCAAAAACCAGGGAAGACTTTTCGGACATTGAAATTTTATCCTTTGAAAAAAGGGGTTCATTATATACCATAACAGCAAGAGGTAAAAGAGAAGAGCTTACATTAAGGATTCAAAAGGAAGAAACTATATTCTTCGAGCTTTTGCCTTTATCCCTGGAAGAAATATTTATAAGCGAGACGGAGGTGCGCGGATATGACATCAAAAAGCTCATATTTTGATTTATCCCTTATAATGGATAAGCTTAGAAAAAGCCCCTGGATAATAACCATGTATTCCGTCATTTTGTTCTTTGCCATGCCGGTTTTTCTGATTATAAGAATGCAAAATATAAGCAGCAGGATGGCACAAAATCCTGATTCATATATTCCAAGTGTTATTTCCGGATTTTTTAGCATAGATTCAAAAACTATAATTATACTCATAATACCTGCCGCCGTAATAGCAGCTGCTACCGCATTCTATTATATAAACTCAAAAAAGCAGGTAGATTTTTATCATTCACTTCCCATATTGCGTGAAAAGCTTTTTGTTTCAAACTATATAGCAGGGGTTTTATGTTTCCTGCTGCCCTATACCGTAAGCTTGATACTTTCAGTTATAGCACTTTGGGGTACGGGATTTATATCTTATCTTAATCCATTACTTGCTATATCAGGCTACCTTTTTAACGTACTGTTTTACTTTGTAATTTACACTATAACAATTTTTTCAATGGTACTGTGCGGAAACTTAGTGGTAAGCCTTTTGGGAACTGTGGTATTTTTAATTTACGGGTTATTGTTTTATCTTGTTTATACAGAGTTTATGGCCTATTTCTACAAGAATTACTATCAAATAGCAACCCTTGAAAGCCTGGCGAGAAACGTATCGCCCATACTTGATTTTTTAATTGCCACTACAGATTACAGTTTCTCAGGAGCAAGAATTATATGCTATGTAATTTTGACTGTGGCGCTTACAGCTTTAAGCTTGTATCTTTATAAAAAACGTCCTTCCGAAGCTGCCGGAAGAGCCATGGCCTTTAAATCATCAAGGCCCATTATAAAATATCCGATAGTGCTTTTGTGCACAGCAATTCTGGGGTTGTTCTTTATGTCGGCAGGCGGCGGACACATAGGCTGGATGATATTCGGCTTTGTATGCGGTGCAGCCTTATCCCATTTCATAATAGAAATAATATACAATTTTGACTTTAAAGCTATATTTAACAACATAAAAGGTCTGGCAGCCTTTGCTGTTCTTTTCGGATTGTTTATATGCGTACCTGCCTTTGATATAACAGGTTATGACAGCAAGCTTCCTGATATAACGGAAATAAAAAGCGTAAGATTAAGGATTACAGATTTTAACCGCAGCTCCTATTTTGCAAATGTACAGGAAATAAGCAATACAAATTACTATAGAACAAGGGAAAGGCAGATGTTGGATAAGCTTGATCTTGCTGATATAAAAAACATTGAGGCAGTACATTTGATAGCTAAAATGGGTGTTTTAAACGGCGAGGAAGGCTTGAATAATTCTGATTCTACAATAGGGATTGAATTTGAGCTTAAAAACGGCTTGAAAATAGCCAGAAGGTATAGGAATTTAAAAAGCAGTGAAATAGAGCCTTATATTATGGGGGTCTTTGATACGCAGGAGTTTAAAAACAAATTTTATGCGATGTATTCCATAGACAAGAATAACATTAACCAGGTAAATGTTGAAAATCTTTATGGAAGCAGCGGCAATGACAGAATAGCCCAGATAATCGATGCAAACAGGATAGGCTCACTTATTGATGCTGTAAAAAATGACACATTAGAGCTTAAGGGTAAATCCATGAAAAATGAGACACCTATAATTGCCTTGAATCTTGTAAACAGAAGCTCCGATGAAAGAGTAAATTGGCAGGTAAATGTGGCTGTGTACCCTTCATTTACCCAGACTCTGGATGTGCTTAAAAGTTTCGGTATCAGAAATCCGGAGATAATAAGTGCCGATATGGTGGATTCCATACAAATTTACAATTATGAATATGAAAAATATTACTATGACAAAGCGGCTGCTTATTCTCAAGCTGTTCCAACAAGAGAGTCCATGGGAAGTCCTTATGAAATAAGTATTACAGACAAGGGGGAAATTGAAGAGATATTAAAAAGCAGCATTCCCGAGAGGGCTGTAGCTTACAACCCATTCTTTAAAAGGTATGATGGTTACAGGGTGACTGTAATGTCATCAAAATTCCTTAACGGTTATAATGAAACTTTTATATTCAATGAGGATTTGATACCTCAATTTATAAAAGATAAATTTCCTGAAATGAATAAAATAAATTAAAATGTTTTGATAAAAATCACTGTCAGTTTTCTGGCAGTGATTTTATATTGATTAGTACCGTTATATTGTTGTAGACTAGAGTATAAATAATGTTTTACGAAAGGTAATAATTATCATGGAGACTGAATTGGAGTACAGGGCAGCAGCAAAAGGCGAAGCCAAAAACGACACATTAAAATTTATCGCAATAATTACCATGTTAATCGACCACATCGGATATGTATTCTTCCCGAACTTAATTTTCTTAAGGATAATAGGGAGGATTTCTTTCCCCATATTTGCCTATAACATGACCATAGGATATATAAATACCGGCAACCTTAAGAAATATATGATGAGGCTCTTAGGCTTTGGTGTAATAGCCCAAATACCTTATATATATTTTGCACCCGGCAAAATAAATGTAATGTTTACACTTCTTTTTGGGCTGTATGCCATATATTTTATAGATAAAAAGAAATACTTTTTTGTTCCGGCGCCTTTATTAATAGCTCTGCTTGTTCCAGTTGAATACGGCATATATGGGGTATCTGTTATTATATTATTTTATGTATTCAGAGATAATAAATTATTTATGAGGCTATCTTTTGTTGCCGCAACGGCAATTTACGTATTTTACTACAGATCATCCGTTCAGGCATTTTGCGTATTATCCCTGATTTTCATACTAAAAAAATGGAAATTAAACATATCTATAAGCAAATACTTTTTTTACATTTTCTACCCTTTGCATATTATAATAATCCTGCTTATTAAAAATTATTTATAATCGGTACCGGATACGGCTCCTTTGAAAAAATAAATCCATAAACTCCTGTATAAAAATACCTTCCGAATTTTTCGGAAGGTATTTTTATGAATAAGCAATCAGCTTGCCTTTGCTGCAGCCGCAGGCTTCTGCTTGCTTATTGGGTCTCTTTGCATCCATACGCATATGGCACCTACTGCCTGGAAGCCTGCAACTGTCAACAAAACTGCCGCATAATTTTGAGTCATATCCAGTATAACTCCCAGAAGCACCGGCATTATCACCGAGCCCAGCTGGCTTATAGCATTATATATGCCCAAAACTGTTCCGGCATAAGGACCTTTGGATCTCTCAGTCTGCATAACGTTGTTGTTGTTTCCGAATAAGCCTATTACACCTCTCGCCATCATTATTCCCCACAGGATGGAGACGTTTGATGTCAAAAGCAGGGCTATGGTCCCTATCACGTTCATTACCTGGGTGAAAAGACAGGTGTGCTTTCTATCATTTATAATATCTGTAGCTATTCCGCCTAAAGTAGGTATAAACAGCATTATACCTGCAGCGGCAGCTGTAATAGAACCGGCTACCGGCAATGAGAGGCTGTAGTTGGTCATTAAGAAGGGGATGGTAAATGTATTAAGTCCGTTCATGGTTGCAACGCCTATGGTAGATACTATGGTTCCCAATACGAACTGTTTGGACTTTAAAATATCCATAGCGCCTTTCATATTAGCTGCTTTTTCTTCAGCAGTCAAGCTTCCGCCGGGTTTTTTGACGGCTTTTGCCAGGCCTCTTTCCTTTGCCAAGAAGAAAAATATAACACCTAAGATGATGGTGGAAATGGATGCCACCACGAATGCGTATTTCCAGCCCTGATTATTAACCATGGGTGCAAAAATCGCCCCGTTGAATACGCCGCTTAAGGACGCTCCCGACATTATAATAGCAAAGGCTGTGGCTCTTGTTTTTGAAGAAAACCAGCCTAAATTCATCTTGGTCATACCGGCAAAGAAGGGGCCGCTGGCTATACCGGCAAGAACTCTTAGAATCAAAATTACCCAGTAATTTGAGGAATATGGTATTACCCAGGTAAATACACCTGTCAATATCGTAGCTAAAGCCAATGTCACCTTTGTTCCTATGTTGTCAATTATAATACCTGAAAAGAAATTGGAAACAACGTAACCTACATAGAAGGCAGACATCATTCCTCCGGCCTGAGCCATGGTGATTCCCAAATCTGGAGCAGCTTTTGTTATGGAAACCGTCCATACATTGCGGGCATTAAAATTGGCAGCAAAAATTAGAAGGCATAAAATTGCAATAACCCAGCTATACCACGTTGTCTTATCCTCGTTCATATTTATCGCTTTTTTTTCTTCCATTTGAATTCCTCCATATTTAAACAATTAAATCGAAGTAAGGCCTACCAATGTCTAAAGATATTTCTTACATTTTCACCTCTTCTCTTATTCAAATATAGATTGTACAAAAATTGTCCCTAATGGCTGCAATAAAATAATAAAATTAGGTAAATTTACAACTGAGGGCCAATATTATGTATTTATCGGGTGTTAAGATAGAAGCTTGTGCTCTTTTGGCTGTTGTAGGGGGAAGGGAGTATGCATGGTATGAAATGCCCTTATTAGTATATATGAAGATAAGAAGGAAGATATAAATGGTGGAGTGAGAAGTTGTGCTAATAGTTGCTATAAATTTTGTAATATTTATCATTATTTTACAATTATATCTCTTATAATTAAAATCGTCAAGCTGAGGGATGATTAATAAATATTTGTCTTTTTATAAGAATTAGGATAGCAGTTACCAAAAGGCAAAGACACTGTGAACAAAAAAATCCGATAGGATTTTTCCTATCGGATTGCATTTTTTATATTTATTTATGCCAGGCCTAAAATGCCTATTGTAATAGGTACCCATATTGCAACTACTACTGCTATAATTACCTGCAGTATAAGAGTTGATTTTGGCATTTCCCACATTTCGTAATATCCTGTCAGGTATGTGAGAAGCGGTACCGTATCAATTGGCAGGAAGAAGCAGTTACATACAGTAAGGCCAAGAGTCATCATTGTAATTATGGGTGACACGCCTGCATTGTTAGCCAATATTATAAGGGGCGGTGCAAGCATTGGTATAAGTGCCGGTGCAACAGGAACTATTATAAGCATCAAGAATACGATTAGGGCTACCACGAATACCAGTCCGAAGGATGGAAGGTTGATTGATGTCGGGAATACGGCTGTTGATATCCATTTGCTTACTCCGTTTGTAACCAATAAGTTACCTACTGATATAACGCTGGCAACTAAGAAGAATGCGGGCCAGCTGATGCTCTTTATGAATTCATCCCATGTAAGTATTGCAATCTTTGGTACGAATAAGAAACCAAAGCCTACAATAGTAACTAATGTTACGTTGAATACAGGATACCATGAACTCAGTACCCATAATATGAACATCGCTGCAAATACCACCATAACATAAGCTTCGCTGAAATCTATCTTTTTAGGGACATCCAGATTATCTACATATTTCTTTATCTCAATCTGAGGAATTTCAACGGGTTTATATATTTTTACTATTAATAACCAGGCAATGGGCAATGTAACTAATACAATGGGGATTCCGAATACCATCCATTCTACGAATGTTACCCTTAACTGTGTCTGCTGTTCTAAAAGGTTAAGTACCAACAGGTTTAATGAAGAACCTGCAGGTGTCATCATACCTCCCAGCATACTTGCAACAGGGAGTCCTATCATAAATGCTTTGCCTGTTCTTTTTTTATCTTCAGGATTTTTATAAATTTTAAGGAAGTCAAGGATTAATGCGATAAATATAACTGTTGTGGCAACATTTGATAAAACTGAAGAAATTATAGCGGCACAAACCATTAAAGCAAATAAAACCAATTTTACATTTTTACCGAAAACAGTGATAAGAGTCTGAAGCAATCTCTTAGAAATAGGAACCTTTGTAATAGCTGCAGATATCCCAAAAGAAACAAGTACGAAAAAGACTATTGGATTAGTATATCCGCTTAAAGCAACACCAAGATTTGGCGCCGCCCCGAAAATTACCAATAAAGCGGTGCTGAGCATACAGGATACACCAAGAGGAATGGGCTCTGTAATGATTAGTATGAGCAATGCAACGAGTATTCCTAATGTATTTCTTCCGGGTACTGTGAATAGTTCTGTAGTTGGTATAAAATTCATTACAATTAAAACCAGGATCGATAAAATGAGTCCAAAAACTTGTGATTTTTTCATAAATACACCTCAAATCAAATTTTTAAGCATTAATTTCTTTTATGAAATTTTGGTGTTCGATTAGTCCGCAGTTCTTTTAGCATACATGAACAACACTAATTTGTTCTTTTGGCCCTTCCGATTCATAGTCCATTCTTAATGATTGCCTCCATATCACCTCTTTCAAAGTAAAAGTTTCATGCTTTGTGCTCTATTAATTATAGCATCGTTGTAATAATTGTACAATTTATGTAATAATATTTTCATAAAATTATTGTTCAGAATCTGAATATAGCTTTCATTTTCTCTGAATAGCTTAAAAAATAAAAAATAACAAAAATTATATAAATATTATAAATTTATATAGTCATAAATAGTTTATTATGTTGATTCTTATTTCTTTTAATTATTAACCGTGGTTGGATTCTAAGCTAAAATGCCGATTTTTATTATAATAATTAATTTTCTTCAATTCCTCCTATTTATTGCGAATTTTATATTTATTTTTGTAAAAAATAAATACAGACTGAATAGTCCAGGATGCAATATTCATTTATAAAACAGGAGGATGCATATGAAAATTAAATCATTAATATTATCAATTACTTCGGCGTTGATTTTAACATTGGCTGTGACGACGGGATGCACATCAAATAATACGTCGCCTACCCCGACACCTTCGCCAACAGCAACGCCGTCACCGACGGAAACACCAGATACAACCACAACAGCTTCAATTGTTGATACCAATGAAGCCTTTGAAAAAGCTATAAGCAGCTCCGGCACATGGATTATTTGTACCCTTAAAGATTTGACATTTGAAAAAGAACTGGTTTTAGACGGTGAATTCAAAAACGGGAAAAAAGATGCTGCCGGAAAAGACGTTATTCAGCGTAAAATAGCTCTTTATACTCAGGATGACGCTCACAACGTAACAGCCAGATTTAATCTGACAGCTCCTAAATTAACTATAAACAGTCCGGAGGCCAGAATCCAGAGCGGTACCTTCAAAGGTGATTTATATGTTTCAGCTAAAAACTTTCAGCTGGTGGATGCCAAAGTGGATGGCAATGTATACTTCACCACTGAGGAAGCTCAATCCACATTTAAAATGGATGACAAGAGCTCTGTTACAGGAAAAAGAGAACTGAAAAAATAATAAATGCCTTTATTTAAGGGCAAAACAGCAGGTAGGGAATCCTACCTGCTGTTCTTTAATATAATCGTTCAATTTTATTAAAACATAAAGAGTCTCAGCAAACCACCTTATTTAATAAATAGTCTATATATATATTGTCATCACAAGCCATTTGCATATCCAGCTGGGATTCATTTATTACATCTTTATAACAGGCGAATTCACAAGGCTTGCCGTTCTTTAAAAAATATTTACACTGACTGCATCTGGTCATTATAAAACACCTCCTTTTTGGAAAAATGCTCAATTACGGTCTCGGCACACCTACGACAATATCATTTGAACAAATGTTGTATTATTTTGTTATTAATTGCAATTATATTATATGAAATAATACTAAAAGATGTGTTATATAAAAATATTATTAAATCATATTTTGTTATATAACATTATAACATTAATAACCAATCTTTGCAATAATTAATAAAATATTACAATGGGATTACAGTCCTTGATAAATAAGAATTTATATGATCTCAATCTGTATTGGCATAGAATTTTTTAAAAAAATGTTTAAAATTATTTGAAATGCACTGGCTACCAGCACAGCTATGTGCTGATTAGGACGTGTTCATAATATGAATTCTGGAAATAATAGCTGTAAAAGATCTATAAAAATAGCATTATGGGTATTATTGTTGTACTATTTTTACCTGAAGGCAAAAAAACTGATCCGAACTAAATGCCGAGATCAGTTTGATGATTCATTTATTAATCAATTTCTATTTAATCGATATTCCAGATAAGTTTCACCATACAGGGCACTTCTGCTGAATATCTGGTTTTATTCATCAAATTAATGAGATGTTTGTAATTATTAAATTCACATATTCTTTCATCTTTCTTAAAAAATTTGCACTGATTACAATCTGCCATATAAGAGCACCTCCCGATTAATTTTGTGTTTTATAGCCTCAATATATAGTATTAAAGTTCTGAAGAAAAAGTGTAATATAACAATTGTGTTATATATCATTCTGTTATATAACATTATAACAAATGAAATTATAAATGCAATACTTTATTTATAAAAAATTGAAATAAATTTTAAATTACCTTTTATCTGTCACAGAAAAGTAACAAAATCAGGAGTTTTTATAGTGATTAGAATTAAAGTCATTATGGTATAATTATAGGAAAACAATTTAAATGGAAAAGAATTACAAGGATGGGTGTATATTGAATGCAAAAATTAATTGATGATCTGGCTCGATGCATAGAAAAGGCTATATTAGGAAAGGCAGAGGTAATATATGATATTCTAAAATGCCTTATTGCCGGCGGCCACGTGCTTATAGAAGATGTTCCGGGAGTGGGTAAAACTACCCTGGTAAAAGCCCTGGCAAAAACCCTTAGCCTTAATTACAACAGAATACAATTTACACCGGATTTACTGCCATCGGACATTACGGGTGTTTCTATATATAACAGAAACAGCGACAGGTTTGAATTTATCAAAGGGCCTATCTTTTCCAATATAATTCTCGCCGACGAAATAAACAGAGCATCTCCCAAAACCCAATCAGCCCTGTTGGAAGTTATGGAAGAGTCCCAGGTTACAGAAGGAAATAATACATACAGTATGGATATGCCTTTTATGGTACTTGCCACTCAAAACCCTGTAGAGCACGAAGGAACCTATATGTTGCCGGCAGCACAGCTCGATCGTTTCATGATGAAGGTCAAGATAGGATATGCTGATGAGGAAAGTGAATCTAGAATATTGCAGCTTTATGGCTCCCATGATCCATTAGAAGGAATATGGCCCCGTGCGGGCGCCGAGGATATTATATATCTGCAGAAGTCCTCTCGTGAAGTCTTTGCATCAAAAGAAATAACCGATTATATTATAAGAATTGTGAATGCAACAAGAGAAAATAAAAACACAGCCTTAGGCGCCAGCACAAGAGCAGCTCTGTCCATGTTGAAAGTTGCAAAAGCTGCTGCTCTGATGGAGGGACGGGATTATGTAGTTCCCCAGGATGTATGGGATAATGGAGTTTCTGTTTTAAGCCACAGAGTAAGTTTAAAACCTTCGGCGATAGTCGAGAACCTGACAGGCGAGACCATAATACAGGATATTTTAAAAAGGCTTCCTGTGCCGAGGGTGATGAAACATGCTTAAGGTAAATATAAACTTTGTACTTATCCTTGGGATTTTTATTGCCTTTGCTCTGATAGAAGGCGGCAGCCTGCCGTATATAGCCTGCTACGGCATGCTTTCAATCTTCCTGCTGAGTTTATTGCATATCATCGTTTTAAAGCTGCTCATATTTGTGCAAATCAAACAGGATGAAAAGGTGAAGGAAACAGGAGACAGCGTTAAATATACCATCATAATAAAAAATAAGGCTTTTCTTCCCATACCTTATATAACAATGGAAAACCGTGGCAAGAGCATTGGAAAAGAAAATAAAAGCCTTATAGATGATACAGCGGGAAATGATATAACCATTGAAAGTGAAATAAGGATTTTCACAAGAGGAATTTATGATATAGGAAATATGAATTTAAAGATAATGGATATTTTCAGAGTATTTCAAATACAAAAAAATGTGAATTTAAAGGCGGAAATAAAAATATACCCTAAGATATTTAATATCATCAATACGGATTTTAAGGGCAGTGACGGCCCCAGGAAATTTATTGATATTTTAAAGAGCAGCGAAGACATTTATGCCATAAAAGATATTCAAAAATATAAACCGGGAGACAGCTTGAGAAGAATACACTGGAAGGTCAGTGCAAAGCAGGGAGAACTTTATGTAAAAAAGCCTGAAAGAGTTTCCGGATACCGAATTTCAGTTTTCCTAGATATGAATAGGGACAATATGAAGCTGGATTACAAGGGCCTGGAAGAAGAACGTATAATAGATTTTTGTGCCTCCCTTGTTAACTACTTACTTATTAATGATATAAAGGTCAGAATACATGTAAATGCATCAAAGCCCTATGAATTTGATATTAATACCAGGGAAAGTTTTAATTTCTTTATGGAATTTCTGCTTATGCAAAAAAGCGACGGAACAAAGAAACTTGAAGAATTCATATATGAAAATTTATTTAAGCAGGATAATCAAAGCGCATCACTTGTAATCTGCCACGGTATAGCTAACAGTATGGCAAGTACATTAATAAAGATGTACAATTCAGGCTATAGCATTTATGTGTTTTATAAATCCGATCATATTGAAACCATGCAAAATATAAGCAAGCTTGAGAATTCGAATATTGAATGCTTCAATTCCTGCGAAATTATAGAAGGGAAAAATTCAACAGGTGGTTTTGTTGAAGAGGATGTCAGAGAAAGTGTTTAATAAATATAAGTCCCTCATTTTTTACAGAATAAATGATATATTCTTGTTTTTTACCGTAATCCTTATTATAAGGATAATGGAGAAAAGCTATATGATTTTAAACGTGAATTACATTTTCGTAATATTCCTCTACATTGCAGGGTACCTGCTGTATGGCCTACTTAACTTTATCATGCGCAAGTTTTCACTGACGCTTTTATTATCAGGATGCTATATCATGTTCCTTCTCTTCTTTTCCTTTTTAAAAAAGGACCACCTTTCTTTTATTCAAAATGTGTTTATAACTAGCTATTATAATATTGACAGGTCATTAAGGCTGTATAATGCCACTGAATTCTGGGACTATATACCTTACTTTTTAATTACCGTCCCTTTCTTTACGGCTGTTTTTGTTTTTTTATTGAAAAAGAAAAAGGTGATTTTTTTAATTGCATTCGTGCTTATATTTCTGATGCGCCTGTGGTACACGGGTTATGGCAGCGGTAAGGATAAGTATTTTTTACTATCCCTGTTTTTGTGCACAGCATTTTATGGCATAAATACTTATACTGCAAGGGCAGCGCATTCTCAAAAAGAAGAGTTTTTTATATCTGCAAAAAGGGGAAGAATAGTGGCCTTTGTTATTGTAATATCCTTTACAGTGACATATTTATGTTATTTATTGCTGAATAATTTAGGAAGTGAAAGCTATATACAGTCTTTCAACAAGCTTAAGATGGAAAACAATTTTTTAAGAGGAATTATAAATGACAACACTTATAATTTGAGCACTTCGGGGTTTTCCACCAACGATAAAAAATTAGGAGGCCAAATTAAGCCGGATGACAGCGTGGCTTTTCGGGTGGAGGCTGACGGACAGTATTATTTAAAGGGCAGGGTATTGGATTATTATGATGGTTTTACATGGAAAAAAAGCAGCGAAAACTATGAGGATATAAGAAATAAGCCCATAGAAAGAAATTACCGGGATTGGTTATGGTATTTTATGCGGCAGGGATACTCAAGGAGTAACAGCAATCAAAGATATTTGATTGACAGCAAAGTTCTGGCCATTTTCCCTGATAAGCTAATAACCTCCACTGTTTTTACACCCAATAATACTTATGATGCTGCAGTGCATGAGGCTGTTATAGGTGCTGATGACACAGGAAGCTTCATAACCTTAAACAGGTTTGGCATAGATGATCCTTACTCTGTATACTTTACCTGGAGCAGGATGAATATTGAAAACTTTTCAAAGCTTTATGATACAGGCTTAGATATAAGGTATTTATACGATGAAGAGTATTATGAAAATAACATAAAGACAGCATACGGAAAATACCTTCAGGTTCCTGATAATATATCACCCGAAGTTTACAGCCTGGTAGAGGAAATAACAAAGGACGGCATAACCGCCTCAGATAAAGTATATAAAATATATAAGTATTTGTATGAAACTTACCCCTATTCCATGGATGTATCGGATGTTCCGGAAGGTCAGGAATTTATAGATTACTTTCTTTTTACGGAAAAAAAGGGTTACTGCGTATATTTTGCAACAGCTGCTGCTATTTTCTTAAGGATAGCCGGCATTCCCGCAAGATATGTTGAAGGCTTTAATATGGGGGATGTAAAGGATGAAGGGGGCATGTATGTTGTCACAAACAGCATGGCCCATGCTTGGACAGAGGTTTTGCTGATACCTGAAGCAAATTACTGGACAATTTTAGATTGTACGCCGCCAAGGCAGGCATTCATTGAGAACGTAACTTTTGAAGCGCTGAAGACATATGAAACACAAGATACTGCTGCTGCGGCACCGGAGGTTTATAAGAGCCAAAATAATATGGATAACAGCCCTCTTGCAATTGAGGATCAGGAGAGCACCGGTGCTCCGGTATCCTTTGAATTGTCAGGGCTTATAATATATCCTTTGCTGGGCGCGGTATTATTATATATAATGTCAAGCTTCATCATTTTTAACCTTATTAAAATAACTGCCCTTAATTCCAAAAGTGTAATACCCATATATAATTACGCCAAGAAAAGGCTTAAGGTTATAGGCTTTGACTCAAGCATATATTTTGATGATATAAACTGGGCGGACAGTATCGAGGATAGTGAGCTTAAAAATATTGTGAAAGAAATGCTTGCTGCCTCAAATGAAGAGTATTTCGGAAAAAGAGAGATAAAGGGTTTTAACAAGAAGGAGATTTACGGAGCCCTTGAAGGGTATATGAAGAAAAAGCAAAATATTGTTATATATTATTTAAGAAAATATTTTGAACTATAGAACTCCACCCTCTGTAGTAATCAAAGATTGCCAGAGGGTACCGGGAACCTTGTTTCTTCACAATGATAAAAAAGGCCGGATAATTTATTTACCCAGGCCTTTTGAGCTTAAAATATTAACTATTCCATTATTTGCCGCAGCATTTTTTGTATTTTTTACCGCTTCCACAGGGACATGGATCATTTCTTCCGGTTTTATCTTCCTTAACCACGGTCTTTGTCCTGTTATAAGCTGTTTTTATCTCTTTTCTTTTTTCCTTGGAAAGTATAGGTTCCCATTGAGGAAGATTATAAAGCCATTCAGCCTCAGCTTCATGCATATTATAATAAAGTTTTTCAAAATCAATTGTTATATCAATTTTACTGTCCTCTGTAAGCTCTTCTTCCACCAGGGGAGTTTCAAGGCTGGTATTTATACCTGATATGAATCCGGCAAAATCAATACTTGTCATATGGTATTCTTCTGCCAGCTCGGCAAATTTTCCGGATATTTTATTGTTATTGTTAGAAAGAAGTTCTTCATATATGTGCTGTTCTTTTAAAAGGTACTCCTTCCAGAACTTATCATATTCCTCCTGAGTTCTTTCTTTGTAAGCAATTTCTTCCCATTGTTTAATCAAGCTCATTTACGGTTTCTCCTTTGACATATAATTTACCGTTGATATTATAGCATAAAGGGTGGAGCTTTTAAAGGAAAATGCAAAGGTGCAGTACCCTAATATGCCGCTATGGATTTAAATTTTACTTCCTTGTAATTATTCACGGTATTTATTGATTTCCTGGATGCAATGTCAAAGAATACCTCCTGGCTGTTTATAATTTCTCTGTTTCTTCTGTTCATTCTGGCATAATTGCCGTCAAAATTGAGTGTTCTTGCTTTAACAGTGTCTTTTAGGGATATATTAAGAATATTGATTACCTCACTCTTTAAATTCTCATTTTCGATAGGGAATAACAATTCCACCCTTCTGTCCAAATTTCTGTTCATCCAGTCGGCGCTGGACAGAAATACCGTTGTATCACCATCGCTATGGAAATAAAATATACGGCTGTGTTCCAAGAATCTTCCTATGATGCTCCGTACGGTAATCCTTTCGCTTACACCGGGTATACCCGGCCTTAAACAGCATATTCCCCTTACTATAAGATGTATTTCAACTCCTGCGCAGGAAGCATCATATAAAGCTTCAATAATTTCCCGATCAACAAGCGAATTGACCTTTGCAATTATTTTTGCCTCTTTCATATTTCTGGCATTTAAAGCTTCATTCTTTATCATGCTTAAAAACTTCTGCCTGAGATTCAGCGGCGATAAAATCAGTTTATTAAGCTCCGTAGGCTCAGAAAGACCTGAGAGCATATTAAACAAAGCAGAAGCATCAGAACCTATGTTGGGATTTGAAGTAAAGAGTCCCAAATCGGTATATACTCTGGCCGTTACATCATTGTAATTGCCGGTGCCTAAGTGAACATACCTTTTAATTCCTTTTTCCTCTTTGCGTACAATAAGCAATACTTTACAATGAGTTTTAAGACCTACAAGCCCGTATATAACATGACACCCGGCTTTTTCCAGTCTTTTTGCCCAATGAATATTATTTTCCTCATCAAACCGGGCTTTTAATTCCACAAGAACCGTGACCTGTTTTCCGTTTTCGGCGGCACGGATCAATGAATCTATTATGGGGGATTTCCCGCTTACTCTGTACAATGTCTGCTTTATTGCAAGGACATCTGGGTCATTGGAAGCCAAATGCACCAAATTAATTATGGGATCAAAAGATTGATACGGATGATGAAGAAGTATATCTTTTTTTGATATAATACTGAACATATCTTCATTTTCGGCAAAATCCAGGGATACTTGGGGAGAAATAGCTTCATATCTTAAATGATCATATCCTTCCATATCGATGATTCTCATAAGATAAGTCAAGTCAATGGGACCTTCTATCTCATATATTTGCTCTTTTGATACCTCAAGCTCATCCCTTATAATTGAAAGAAGACTTTTGCTCATTCCTTTTTCGATTTCCAGCCTTATTACGGCTCCCCATTTGCGTTTTCTCAAAGACTCCTGTATGGTTAAGAGCAAATCTTCGGCTTCCTCTTCATCCAATGTAAGGTCCGCATTTCTGGTTATTCTGTAGCAGCTGGAAGTTATAATTGAGTGGCCTGTAAAAAGTGAATTAAGATTCATTTTGATTATATCTTCAAGGAGCATAAAACATCTCATATTGTCCCCACAAGGTATATCAACCAGACGTGAAAGGACTGAAGGTACCTGGACTGTTGCAAAATAACAATCCTCGCTGCCGTTTTTATTAAGAAGCAACGCGATGTTTAGAGTCTTATTAAGCACAAGAGGAAATTTCCTGCTTTGATCCACCACCATAGGGGTAAGGACAGGATATATGTTTTTGACAAAATAATCCTGTACATAATTTTTCTGCTCATCGGTGAGTTCTTTACCTTTTAAAAATAATATATTTTCTTTGCCTAAGGCTTTTTTTAGTATACGGTTGTAACAGTTGTACTGAACATTAACAAGTTCATGGGCTTTAAATGATATCTTCTTTGTTTGTTCTTCAGGGGTAAGCCCTGCAGGGTCAGGCTCTTTAAAGCCGGCTTGTATTTGGTCATGCAGCGAACCGACCCTTATCATAAAAAATTCATCCATGTTGCCTGATACTATTGAAAGGAATTTCAATCTTTCAAAGAGAGGATTGGATGTATCCTGTGCTTCTTCCAATACCCGCTTATTGAATTCCAGCCAGCTCAGTTCTCTGTTTATAAAATTTTGAGACGAAAAATGCATATTTTCCATTTCTATCATCCTTTATGTTTAATCAACGGTATTATTCCCATTACTTCTTCGAAAAAAGGAGTATTATGGATGAAATCCCACTCTTCCAATAAAGTATCGGTATTTGAATATATATGAAATAAAAGTGCATCGCCGGATGGCTCTATTTGAAGCTTTTTTATTTTTTGCCTGTGGGATACATCCAGGGATTCTGCAAGTTTTAAAATGGCTGAGAGCTTGGACACAACAATTTTTTCTCTGTCGGTAAGAATTCTGTAATTTTCATCGGAATAGACAGGTATATCGTAAGCATGGTATTTTGCAATACCGGCAATCAGTAAAATCTCCCTGTTGGAAAAGCCTGTTATTTTTCTTACCCGTATAATGCTGTATGAATGGATATGGTGCTCGCTCAAATTCACATAATTGCCTGTATCATGGAGGATTGCCGCCACCTGCAGATAAAGCCTTTCATCATTATTAAGTCCGTGGTATTTGGCTGACTGGTCAAAAATCGATAATGAAATTTCCTCAACGAATTTTGCATGATTCTTGTCCACATTATATTTTTCGGCAATATACCATGCGGAGCTTATGATATCCGAGATGGAATTTATATTTCCTGGAGTATCAAATAATTTGTCTGCGATATTATAAAGAATACCATGTCTTAGAGAAACCATGGGAGCAAGTATGCCTTTGGCTTTGGTAAGCTTTAAAAAGCAATGGAACAATATAACGGAGGGTAAAAGAATTTCACATTCCTTTTTTGTGATTTTATATTCATTTATAATCCTGTCGCTTCCCATAGTCGTCATTTTTTCATATAAGCTTACCATGTCTTTTTTGTGTATGAATAATATACCGTCGTTTTTATCGATGTTGTTGCCGAACAATTTTACTATGGTATTTAATTCACCGCCTAAACCGATAAAATTTTGTATATTCATATTTTTTATGGAGGATTCTATAAGGTAAATTTTACTTTCTATGAATTCCTCCATGACTCCGGGGAAATTCAATGACTTAGACTCCAGACCGGACAATGTTTCATGAAGCCTTAATGAACCTAACTTTATATATTCTGTAAGCAATAAATTTTCCGACTCATATATGGAAATTTCAACACCGCCGGAAGCTATATTTATAATAAGCAAAGGCAGCGCATCGGAAAGTATTGAATGGGAGAGCTGCTTTCTTAAAGCTTTATATAGAAAGAATCTTTCCTGAGCATTGTTTATTATCTCAATTTCTATTCCGGTTTTAAGCCGTACCTGCTCCATAATATATTCACGGTTTTCCGCTTCCCTTATACCGCTGGTGGATACAGCCTTATAATTCTTTACCCTGTAATCCTTTATAAGTTTTACAAATTTTTTTAAGTCAGCACATGTTTCGTGTATCGTCTGTATTGAAATTCTTCCTGTTGAGAAAGTATCCCTGCCGATATTTGTGGATTTTACGATGTCTTCAAGAATAAAATAATTCCCATCGGCAGAAATTTCTCCTATAGCCATTCGAAGATAATTTGAGCCTACATCTATTGAAGCAGCTACTTGTAAATCCTTTTTTTTACTCATAGTAACACCTTTTTGAGCTATTGTATTAATAATTAAATTTTATCATTATTCGCGTTATTGTGACATTAATTGAGAAAATTTAACCAATATTTAACATAACAATAAATGAGGCGGTTCATAATTATAGAAGTAATAATATAGGCCTATTTATAGATATATGGTATTGAAAATGCACGGTTTATGAAATATTATATTGTTTAATATGATTAAAATACTTAAAGGGCACAAAATGAGGTATCGGCATGAAGAAAATAGGAATTATTGATATCGGGTCAAACTCTATGAGGTTGGTGGTAATAAAAATCAACGATGACTTATCCTATAGAGTTATAGATGAAAAGAAAGAAACTGTAAAATTGGGAATGGATATGACTTATGACGGTAACTTAAGCCGGGACAGAGTCGATAAAGCCATGATTAGTTTAAGTTTTTTTAAAGATATGTGTATTGCAATAGGGGTAGATGAAATCATTGCCGTGGCAACAGAAGCAGTGAGAAGAGCAAGAAATCAGCAATATTTTGTAGAGAGGGCAAAAGATATGCTTGGCATAGAAATAAAAGTACTTTCGGGCAAGGAAGAAGCATTTTACGATTATTTCGGCGCTGTAAATACCCTGGATTTCAATGATGCGCTCATTATGGATATCGGCGGCTGTAGCAACCAGCTAATACTTGTAAAAGATAAAAAAATAATTGAATCAGTGAGCCTTCCCTTCGGTTCCTTAAACTTAAGTGAAAAGTTCCATTTAAAAGAAGCTGTAAATGAACAAAATGAAAATGATTTTATAACTTATTTAGCCGATGAATATAATAAAATACCCTGGCTTAATAAGGCAAAAGGGCTGCCCTTAATAGGAATAGGCGGAACTATAAGGGGAATAGGTAAAATAAACAGAAAAAGAAATCATTACTTATTGGAAATGCCACACAATTATAAAATGGAAATAAGAGATATAAAAGATATTTATGAATTGGTGAAATCCAAGGATGTTTCACAAAAACAAAAGCTTAAAGGTTTGTCAAAGGACAGGGCGGATATATTCACCGGTGCCGTCGGAGCAATTGCACATCTCGCTGAATTATGTGAGGCAAGTGAAATATTGGTCAGCGGCAGCGGTTTGAGAGAAGGGCTTTTTTTTGAGTATTTATTTAAAGATAAAAAACCATTGACCGATGTCCTTGATTACTCAATAAACAACATAGTAAATGATTTTGAACTGGATAAGCTGCACGCACAAAGGGTATGGAGCTTCAGTAAAATGCTTTATTTTAATTTAAAGGATGCCCATAATATCGGAGAAGCTCCCCAAAAGATATTAAAAACTGCATCCCTGCTGCATGATTGCGGGGTGAATATTAGCTATTACGACCATCATAGACATTCCTTCTACATGATATTGAATGCCAAAACTTATGGACTTACCCATAAGGAACAGCTCATGGCTGCGCATATCTCTGCTTTTCACAGAAAAGAAGAGTTCAAAATAGATACTTATAAATACAGAAATATATTAAATGAAGCTGATATATTAACCATTCAAAAATTAGGAGTGTTGTTAAAAATTTCCGAATGCCTCGATGAACGGCTGAACGGCAATATACAGGGTATTCAATGCAGTATTGATGAGGATAGCGTGACCATAAAATTATCGTCAAAGGATAATCCGGAAATTGAAATAAAAGATGCCTTAGAGGTTTCATCTGCCTTCAAAAAGCTATTTGGCAAGAAACTGTACATAAAATAATAATACATAATCATATTGCATCTCTCGTATAAATAAAGAAAATAATTATGAACACACGAGGGATGGTTATGGAAAACATAGATATTTTCCTTAAAAATAACAATACATTTGAACTTTTGAATAAATATGCTTACGAAGATGAGCACGTCCACGAAAAAAAAGTCACAATATATGCCCTGATGATTTTTGACTTATTAAATAAAGATATGCTGACGGTTTTCTCCCACAGGAATATGTTAAAATACAGCAGTTTTTTTCATGATTTAGGGCGATTTATCAATAAGAAAAACCATCATAAACACACTAGGTATATAATACTTTATGACAAGTATTTTGATTGCCTTCCTTATAATTTGCGGTCTATGCTGTCATTAATCGCAGGAGGCCATAAAAAATCCATTGATAAGGATATTAAGTATCATGATTTACATGAACAGCAAATCATTATGAAATTGACCTCCATTTTAAGGATAGCAGACGCTTTGGATAACAGGCACAATAAAAATATTGCCGTTAAAAAAATTGAAGTTACCCCGACAGAGCTGATTATTTTTATGCAGGAGGAGGATTTAAGTAAAATCTCCCGTAAATTGCATAAAAAATCCGCTCTTTTTAAAGAGTATTACAATAAAGAGGCGGTATTGAAGCCCTTATAAGATTAAATCCTGAATGTATGGTGCAAATCTATATTTTCCATTCCAATACTTTGCTTAAAAAGCCTTTTAGTTCACTGCTTTTAGGGCTTGAAAACATATTTGCTGAAGAGTCATGCTCTATTATCCGGCCATCTGATAAGAACATGACTTTGCTGCAGGCATTTTTTGCAAAACCCATTTCATGTGTAATAAGTATGATGGACATTTTATCATTTCTTAGCTCATTTACCATATCGAGTACTTCATTTGTAAGCTCTGGGTCTAAAGCACTGGTGGGTTCATCAAGCAGCAGCAGTTTTGGCTTTACTGCTATAGCCCTCGCAATGGCAATTCTTTGCTGCTGGCCTCCGGAAAGCTCATTAGGCTTTTTGGAACCATCTTTCCTTAATCCGAAACGGTCAAGGAGTGAATTTGTGGTTTCATAAGCTTCGTTTTTACTGTATCCATGTACATTAATAAGGGGCATGGCTATGTTTTCTAAAGCAGAGAGGTGAGAAAATAATCCCTTGGATTGAAAAACAAAGCCGATGCTGCGCCGGTAGAGAATAAGCTTATTTTCTGAAAATTCTATGTTTTGCCCGTCTACTTTAAGTTCGCCGGATGTAGGGGAAATCAATCCTCCTAAAATACGAAGCAGGGTTGATTTGCCGCCGCCGGAAGGACCTATAATTGCAAGGGTATCTAAATCATCACAATAATTAATATTATGAAGTATAGGCCTGTTATCACTAAAAGTTTTATTTATGCTTTTTATTTCAATTATCATATTTAAACCTCCTCTCCACAGCCCTGGTTACCATGGAAAGCGGAAAAGTCAAAGACAAGTACAGCAGCCCGAGAAACAAATAGCACTCAAAGATTGCAAAATTGGTAGCGCTGATTTCCCTTATGGTTTGTGTAAGTTCAATAACGGAAATAATGGATAATAATGACGAATCTTTAATAATGGAAGCAAATTGCCCGGCAAGAGCAGGCAATATACGGGCTATGAGCTGAGGAAAAATTACCAGCCTCATTGTCTGCTTGCTGTCAAGCCCTACTGCTTTTGCGGCTTCAAGCTGAGTTGCATCAATCGAATCCAGCCCGCCCCTTATGATTTCGGATATATATGCTCCTTCAAAAATTGATAAAATCAAAACGCCTGCAATGAAGCGGCTGCTTATACCCCATGCAGTGCCTATTATATAAAAGAATAAATAAACCTGCATTATCATTGGAGTACCGCGGATGAACTGTATGTAAGTCTTGCAAAAATAAGACAGGGGCAGAATTTTAGATTTACTGCCCATAGCTGATAAAAACCCTATTAATAAGCTAACTAACAAGCTTATTGTGCTGAGTTCGATGGTAGTGATAAAGCCTGTAAAAAGCCTGTATTTAAAATCCAGAAGTACGGAAAAATCAAAAGAAAGATTAAGCCTTTTCATGGACCAGAAGAAAAATACTATGAATGCCCCGCAGGCAATTATAATATTGACAGCCCTTTGAAGGTTGGTTTCCTTATTGTTCTCCTGTCGTATAAATATGCTTAATAACTTCATATATTATCCGGCCTAATCAAGAGAAAAGAACCAGTCGAATCCAAGATCCTCAAAGGTTTTCTTTTCTTGTGAAAGATATTTTTCAGTCAGTTTATCAAATCCGCCTTCTGAATAGAATTTATCTATGAACTCATCTACCTTCGTTTTGAGCTCGGTATTTCCTTTTTGTATACCTGCTCCCCAATACTCCGCATCCTGAAAGGGTATAAATATTGCTCCGGTGGTATCTAAATTATTTTGATTGTTGCGGTAAATGGTAAGCTGATCATATATAAATCCGTCTGCTTTTCCCTGCACAACCTCTGTAACGCATGCGCTTTCATCGGCAAGCACAATAAGCTCCGCATTTTTAAGATTGTTTTGCGCATAGATATGGCCTGTGGAGTTCAATTTTACGGCTATTTTTTTGCCGCTTTGATTTAAATCGTTGATGGATTTTATATTTGAATTTTTGTTTACCAGCACTGCAAGCATTGCCTTTGCATAAGGCTTTGAAAAATCAATTTTTTCAAGTCTTTCTTCTTTAATGGTCATGGACGAAATTACGATATCAACTTGTCCCGTCTGAAGGGCGGGTATAAGGCCATCCCATGCAATATTTTCTATTTTAACAGGCCTGCCCAAATATTCTCCAAGAGACTTTGCAAAATCCACACTTATGCCTGTGGGGTTTCCCTGAGCATCCTTTGTCTCAAAGGGCGGATAAGCCAGCTCCATACCAACGGTCAATGCATTATCCTCCTTTTTATTGCAGCCTGCAAATAATGCACAAAAGAGTACAACAATCAGTACAACCGGTAAAAATTTTTTCATTTCTTCACCTCGTTTAATTATTATTGATGTAATTTGTAACACAACGTAATAATAGCATCGTTTGCTGATAGTGTAAATAAGGATGAAATTTAATACTAAGTATGTAGACGCTTTCTATCAGACAACTTAGGTTAAAAAGAACACCGCCGGAAAACCGACGGCTACAATTAGTTTATGGAACGTTCTCGCGGGACATCGCATGCTTTGGGAGGTTCAGTTTCCCTTACATAGCAGTCTTCGCACACTATTCTGTGAAGATATACCTGTTCTTCACCTTCGGGTATTTCTGCATTGCATTTGGAACAATTCATGTATTTCCCTCCTTCCCTTTTATATCTTTTATATATTCTTATTCATATATTTTATTCCATACATACTATGTTATTAAATTTTATTTTGCAATATTATATAATTCGATGGTAGCCAGCCTGAAGTAAGCATATAATTGAAATTACCAGCACAAATGTTTAATAGGGAGGAAATTTGATGGAACAAAATCTTGAAAATCAAATTAAAAAACTTGAAAGTCCCGAAAGAATTGCAGAATTAAAGCCCAAGGAAACGCTTTTAAAGGCAGGTCTTACGGCAGGTATGGCAGTTGCGGACATTGGGGCAGGATCAGGAATATTTTCATTTGCAGCTGCTGAAATCACAAATGAAACAATATATGCTCTGGAAGTAAATATTAAAATGCTTGAGTTTATTGATGCCAAGTGCAGGGAAAGCAAAATCAATAATATATGCACTGTTGAAATCAACGGAGATAATATAAACCTTCCTGCATATTCCGTGGATATGGTTATTATGTCTAACGTGCTCCATAACATTGAAAACAAGGCATTGGAATTTAATGAGGTTAATAGAATATTAAAAAACAATGGAAGGCTTCTACTCATTGAATGGAAAAGGAAAAGGACTGATAATGGTCCGCATTTTGAAAAAAGAATTGACAAAAAGGAGGCTGTATTTTTGGGAAGTGGGGCTGGATTTTCTGTAACAGACGAAATGGAGTTTGGGAAAAACCTATACGGCATTGTATTCAGGAAGATGTAAGTTTAAAAGCTGTAATAATATAATTTAAAAATCCATTACTTTAAAATAATAATATTTTCTGCTATTAATTATCCAGAATGTTTAAATCAAGTTAAAAATATTCATTTTTTATTTGAATATGTGTCAATATATGTCGCATATATAAATATAATATATTGAGATAAAAAACAGAGGTGATTTTATGGCAGGAGGCAATGTAGGAAATATAACAGCAAGAGCAAATGTTGCCAGTTGCAGATGCTCAAGAGGCGGCAGTTGCGTATGTGATAATTTTCAGACCAATGAAATTGGAGTAAACAACGGCAGGAATTTGACTGCTACCGAGGATGTATCGGATATAGCTGCAAATAACAATACCACAAATGCAGCCAACAACACAAATTCCAATGCTGGCAACTACAATTTAGATGCATTTTTCAGCCAAATTTATTAATAAAAGATAGGCTCCTATATCGGAGCCTTTTACATTTTAAGTTTGTTTTATGATAGAATAAATCAAGGTAATAGTTTTAAAAGATGAGGAGGGTAAAATATGCCGGCATATTTTTATGAGAGTATTTTAGGTGAAATTTGCATAGCAGAAAATAATGGTGAAATAACAAATGTGTACTTCCCGAATGAAAAGCTGTCTTTAGATATGGAAATAGCTGAAGCGCCAATTTTAAAGGAGGCAAACAATCAGCTTCAAAGTTATTTGAAAGGTCAACTGAAGGAATTTTCTCTTCCCCTTAATCCCAAGGGCACGGAATTTATGAAAAAGGTATGGATTGCCCTATGTGAGATACCTTACGGAGAGACTGCGTCCTATAAAGATATTGCAGAAAAAATAGGGTCTCCCAAAGCCGCCAGGGCTGTTGGCCTTGCAAATAACAGAAATCCTATTCCAATTATAATTCCCTGCCACAGGGTTATTGGGAAAAATGGTTCTCTTATAGGCTATGGCGGAGGATTGGAATTGAAAAAAACATTGCTTTCTATAGAGGAGAGATAAGGTGGATATTTTTGAATACGGGCAAAGGGAAATGGATTATTTAAAAAAGAAGGACAGAAAGTTAGCCGCGGCAATTGATAAAATCGGCATCATAAAGCGCGGAATCACAAAAGATACATTTGCTGCCCTCGTATCGAGCATTATAAGCCAGCAAATTTCCGGCAAGGCTGCTGAAACTGTATGGAACAGGCTTCAAAATTTACTTGGAAGTGTCACGCCAGAGGCTATAGCTGATAAAGATATATCGGAAATACAAGGCTGCGGCATGTCATTAAAAAAGGCAGGATACATAAAAGGAATTGCACAGGCAGCGCTTTCAAAAGAAGTGGATTTTGAAAATCTTTATAAATTAAGCGATGAGGAAATAATAAAAAAGCTTTCATCATTGCACGGAGTGGGAGTGTGGACGGCTGAAATGCTTTTAATATTTTCACTTTGCCGCCCTGACGTGTTAAGCTACAAGGATTTAGCCATTCAAAGGGGTATGATGAATTTATACGGACACAAGGAGCTTACAAAAGAAAGGTTTGAAAGATACAGGAAAAGGTATTCGCCTTACGGGTCGGTAGCCTCCCTTTATCTTTGGGCACTGTCCGTTATGTAAGAGAGGTAAACATATGAAAGAATTTGAAGAGAAACTAAAAAAATATATACGGGAAAATAAAATAGCTGCAGAGCATCTTGCCTTTACCCAATCCTGTCATTCTGTTTCCGAAGCAGCTTTAGCCTGCGGGGCAACACCTGAGGACTTTGTAAAAAACATATGCATGATAGATGAAGAAAACAATTTGATTGTTGCAATAGTAAAAGGTGAAGACAGAGCCAGCAGGACAAAGGTCGGAAAGGCATTGGGCATAAATATGCCTAAAGTTGCAAATGAGGATGAGATTTTAAAATATACAGGTTATCCCTGCGGAGGTGTACCTTCCTTCGGATACAAAGCCTCCTTTGTCATAGACCCAAGGGTAATGGAAAAAGAAATAGTATATACCGGAGGTGGTTCCACCCATTCCCTGGTAAGAATTAAAAGCAGTGATTTAAAGAAGGCAAACGGCGGTGCGGTTATAAGCATAAGAAAGTAAAATTCGGTGTTTCTAAGTATTGTTAATCTAAAGTTTATACCATGTTAATATTTATTTGCTATAATTTGGTATAGGTAAATGAAGCAGAAAGATATTACGATACCGTCGGTGATGTTTATGATGAAGGAAAGGGACAAAATCACTACTTTGCGCATTGCTTTTTTGTTTACTGTAATCATAAGTACATTCTCAATTTTAAGAATAACGGCTGAGGTTATTTTTAGCGGTATAATTTTTAACCACAGCGGAACATTTGAAAGAATTTTAAATACAATAGGAGCCCTTTTTTTAGGCAATATACTAACAATTATATTTGCAGCCATAATCCTTTTGTTTTTAAAGGATAATATTAAAAAGCTAAATCAAGAAGGATTCCCGGATAAATCGGATGGTGAATATATCCGTTTTGCAACTGGGATTTTGATAGCTATAACGGGGCTTATTAATTTGTCAACTTCCCTTCCTCACTTATATTCTAATACAAAAAGTTTAATTGATTTCATGACATCTGATGTGTGGAGCACGGCGGCATTAATAACATCTATAATCAACTATTCAATTCCCGTAATAGTAACTTTATGCCAGATTGCTTTAGGATTTTACTGGATTAAAATTTTTAAAAATAATCAAGATTCAGAGCCACTATGTATTGCTTTGATGTTCACGGTAATTACAATTTTATTTTCCCTTTTAGATAAAATAATTATATTTATACCTGGAATGAGTGATGGATCTAACAGTTTTTATTTATATATAAGAAATACTTCATGGGCAGCTATGACCGTAATAATTATTGCAGTCTTAATATTAAAAATCAAAAAATCCTATAAAGCAGCTCCTTTAAAAATGCTTAAAAATGAAACTGTCATTATGACAACAGGAATAATTACGGTGATACACGGGCTGATTAGTCTGTCATTGGGATTATTATCTTTTATCAATTACATAATGGTATATTTTCATACACCTGCTTTACAGACAGCATTTGGGAAACTAATACTTTTAAATGTAATTTCCTCAATAATAGTTTTCGGTAAAATATTTTTAGGATTTTGTATGTTTAAACATCATATAACAATCAGCAAGGATAATAAAGTCAAAGTGAAGATAAACAAAACCATACTTGCCTTTTTGGCAGCTTTATTCTTATTATCAGTAAGCTCCGGACTTATGGCTTATCATTTAAAAATCAGCAGCGAAAAGGCACTACAAGAAAACAATGCCTTAATTCAAACCTGGCTTGTAGACAATATACAAAATGTCGGCAGCTATAGGTTGCTTGCAGGCATCTCAAGCCGCTATACCCAAGGTGATAAAGAAAGGCCTCAAAATATACCTCAGGACATAAATTCAGATTATACAATTGATATAATTAAATCCCAAAAGAAAGCCAGGATAGCTGCTCTTGAACCGGTAGTAAATCCCCAAGGTCTGATAAGAAGAATAAATAAAACATACTATTTATCGGTTGAGGGCGCTGAGGTTATAATTTACAGAAGTACTGACAGCGGTTTTATTAAAAAATCTTATAAGGATGAACAATTGGCAGAGGCAGTCAATATGCTGCTTTTTCCAGATGATGTAAGCATTTTTCACGGGGAAGTAGTATCGACTGGTGCTTTTGGTGGGACTTATGAAGGAATAATTGTACAAAGATCTGTTGTTGGTGTGCCTTTCAATCTCAATAATTATTTCGGCATGGAAAATCAAGAACAGGAGAGAAGCACATACTTAAATTTTCATTATAATGTTACACTGCAAACCATGAACACCCTTAATATAGATAATGATAATAGTTCTGTTTATAGGGTATTTTATAATCTTATAGCAGGTGAACAGTATAAGAACATATATACAGAGAATAATTTGAAATATGGACAGAGTCTTCGGATAAGCTTTGCTGAGGTTAAAAAAGCTGAAGATTTTGACCTTCCTCAAGTGGAATAACATAAGCAGCAATAATATACAAAAAGCTTTGTAGATATTTGCAAGGCTTTTTATATATGTTGGATAATTTCTTTCGTGTTAAAATATCAACATAAAAAGATACCATATTTTATATTAATATATTGGGGTTTTAATATGGTAAATATTTTATTGGGGGGATAAAAAATGAGAAAGGCAGGCCTATTAATTGCGGCGGTTATGCTTTTACTGACACTAAAAGCCATTCCGGCTGCTGCTCAGGAAAACATAAATAATAACAGCATAAAAGAAGCTCAGGCGGTGCAAGAGCAATTTGAAAAGGATAAAAAAGAAGTAGCGGATATAATAGAGGAAATCAACCCGACTGTTGTTGCAATCATAGGAAATAATACTAAAATTAATGAGGACGAGCAGATGTATTCAAAATACCCTGCAAATATCCAGTTTGGCTCAGGAGTTATAATAGACAAAGACGGAAGGATACTTACAAACAACCATGTCATAGACGGCCTTGAAGATATTTATGTTGTTACATATGACGGCAATGTATATAAGGCTAATCTTCTTTATACCGACAAGGATATAGATTTGGCCCTTTTAAAAATAAACAGGAGCGGTATGATAGCCATTGAGTTTGCAAAGGATGAGGATTTAAAAGTAGGCAGTGATGTGCTGGCTATAGGCACACCCATGTTCTTCAGCTACAGAAACAGCGCCACAAAGGGCATTATAAGCGGCTTGAACAGGCCGGTAGACGGAATGTATATGTACCTTCAGACAGATGCTTCCATAAACCCCGGAAACAGCGGCGGTCCCCTTATCAATATGGAGGGAAAGCTTGTGGGCATAAATACCTTAGGATATATGTTTTACCAGGGAGTAAATTTCTCCATTCCCGTCGATAACATAAATTATTTCCTTAAGCATTACGAAAACTACGGAAAAATAATGCGCTGCTATACCGGTATAGAATTTGAGGAAAATTGGGCGGCAATGCTGGGCATACCCACCAATCAGGGGCTGAAAGTTGTAGCGGTCAAAAAAGACAGCATTGCCTATGGGAAAATTAAAGAAGGGGATATGCTGGAAGCAATAGATGATAAAAAAACTTCATCCATTGCCCAGTACAATGAAATATTAAAGGATCATCTGCCGGGAGATGAAGTAAAGATGAGCGTTGACAGAGGGGGCAGCAAATTAGAGTTTACAGTAATTTTAAAAGGAATGCCTCAATAATAAAAGGATGAAGGAAGGTGAAGGTTTGAAAAGAGTTTTATATTTCATTGCTTGTATACTTATAACATTAAATATTGTTCCGGCAAGGGCTTTTGCTATAGACGATGACGGAAAAATAGATTTGTATGAGGTGTTTTCAAATAAGGAGGATATGTTAAAGAGCGAGGTGGGGAGCCAGGTATATAAATGGTCAATGTATCTTCCCGATGACGGTATAATTTATAAATCCGACAACGCCAATTTTTTTTATATGTCTACCGCAAGTTACCAATCTGAAATTCTTTTGGAGGTAAGCAAAAATGAGGAGCGCTTATCGCTGGAAGACATGCTCTACAAATTGGAAAACAGCTCCAGGAAGGATAACTATCCGGTATGGGGGGACAGGGAATTATATGTTGACATTGTATCGGATAATTCCGGTCAAAGATATATAAAAATAATAAAGACAAACACCTTTTATGATTATTATACGGTGGAGGGCTCCGGGAATGAATTCAGCGATTATGTGGAAAACAGGATATATATCGAAAATGATTACATATATAATCTATCCGTGCTGATGACAGGGGATTTTTATAAGAGTCATGAGGATATGTTTGACAAGCTTATAAATTCTTTTAAACCTTCCTACGATAATAATACCTATATAAAAGAATTGTCAGATAGGGTGAGTACAAAGAGAGAATATATAAACTCAATCTATGGCTGGAAGATTTCATTAAATCCTTATTGGAGAGCCCAAGGCATTGAAAATGGCCGCAATCAAAATTTTAGGGCCTTATACACTGATGAGGAGCTAAGTAATGAGGTAAAAGCAGAAAATATAGATAATTCTGTTATACAGGAGGGTATATCCGTAAGCCTTATAAGCTCGGCTGATATAGGTGAAAGCGCAAAGGAGTGGGCAGCTTTAGAGATTGAAAGATTAAAGGATAACTATGACAGCAATGTTTATAAAATACTAAAGTATAACCGGGAAAATAGGCGGAATATGGATGCATGGCGTGTGACGGTTACTTTTAATACCATGACAAACAATTCCTATGTTAAAGACAACCTTTATATAATAGGAAACGGTTATAAATATTTGGTATCTGCTACAATAAAGGAAGATAAATATAAGGATTCGGCTAAAAAAAGCAATATAGAAACCATGCTTGAATCCTTCGAACTGGACAGCAATTATTTAAGCAAATATTTAGGCAGAATAGCATCCTCTGAAAGCTTTTATAATTTTGATTCCGTAAAAGAGTTAAGGACGAAAAAGTATGATTTTGCAACCCAAATTACAAAGGCTTTTGACGTTTCAAAGGGCGGCAGTGAATATGAAACTGGTGGAACAAACGATGAAGACAAGGTATCTGCCTACGAACCCATAAGCCATATAAAAATAGATATGACGGCAGGATTTTATGGAAACGAAATAAAAAACACAGTATTAAATTACACGGGAAAATATTCAATTGACGGCGATATAGCAGCAGGACTGGCCCATGTTAAAATAAAATCAGCTGAAGTAAAGGGCGCTGTGATTTATAAAATACAAAAGGAATATGATATAAATGCCGTAAAAGCTTTATCCGGGCCTGCTTTTAATAAGGTTCACAATTTAGAGAGCCTTCTTAATGAATACATATATATAATAAAGGCAGGAAATGATACCTTCATACAGTCAGTTACCATCCCTGCTGCCAATGGAACGGGCAAAAACAAGGACAGGATACAAAAGCTTCAGTCGGATATTACAATCAGGGGCATAAATTATAATACGGATGAATGGACGGAACACGAGATTTCGGGCTTTTAAGCCTTAGATTTATAAATGACAAGGCCGATTAAATTCAATATACCTTAAATCCCTATATATTTAACGGTATATTGACATTTGACTTTCTTCTGGTATAATTAAAACAATTTATGGAAAACAGTATATTTTAAATAACAGGGAGATTCAAAACATGAGTCTTCCTTTTGCATACTTAAGGAGGCAAGGGTATGATAATAACTTTAAAACCAGGTACACCGGCAACTGAAATTGAAAAAATGAAAAACAGATTAGAAGAACTGGGGGTAGCGGTAAATATAATTCAGGGAACCAGTTATTGTGTTTTCGGCCTTGTAGGCGATACAACGAAAATAGACCCAAGCGTAATACAGGCCGACAGAAATGTGGAATCGCTCCTTCGGGTACAGGACCCTTTCAAGCTTGCAAACAGGCTTTTTCATCCCGAGGATACAGAAATATTGGTCAATGAAAGCAAAATAGGCAAAGATACCATGGCGATAATCGCAGGTACCTGCTCCATTGAAAGTGAGGAGCAGATATTGATTCTCTCCAAGCAGGTTAAGGAAATGGGAGCTTCATTTTTGCGGGGAGACGTATTTAAGCCAAGATCCCTTCCCTATAGAACTATTAGTGAAGAAGAAGTAATCGATATATTAAAGCTTGCAAAACATAATACAGGCCTTCCCCTTGTAACCGAAGTCATGTCGGCAAGGAATATTGAAGAAACCTCCCAATATGCCGATGTATTTACCATAGGCTCAAGAAATATGCAAAACTTTGAGCTTTTAAAGGAAGCCGGCAAGTCCGGCAAGCCGGTGATATTAAAAAGAGGCCAGTCCTCCACTTTTCAGGAGTTTTTAATGGCAGCAGAATATATAATGGCAGAAGGGAATAATAATGTAATACTTTGTGAAAGGGGAATAAGGACTTTTGAAACAAGCACAAGGAGCACTTTTGATGTAAGCTCCATACCTGCATTGAAGAAAATGAGCCATCTTCCGGTAATAGTAGACCCCAGCCATGCCTCAGGGGCATGGTGGATGGTGGAGCCATTGTCAAAGGCAGCAGCGGCTGCCGGGGCAGACGGGCTTATGATAGAAGTCCACAATGACCCTTCAAACGCAAAATGCGACGGTGAGCATTCAATACGTCCTGAGACCTTCGGAACCCTTATAAAATCCCTGAAAGAAATTGCAAAAATAAACAATAAATATATTTAAGAAGCATAAAAAAGCCTTGATTGAATTTTAATTCAATCAAGGCTTTTTTTTATGCAATATAAATAATAAATTATTGTCCTTGTTTGAATGTATATTCGACAGCACTTGAAAAAAGAAATTATCTGAAAAAGAAAAGCTAGAATATAAAAAAGATTAGCCATGAAATACTGTATAAATATACACATTTTTTTCGTTTGATTTTGTATTTAAATCCATGAAAAAGTTAAGCTGAAATATTTATTGACAATGAAAATACTAGGGAATATACTATTATTCAGTTAATATTAAATAAATGTATAAGTATGCACAGATAAACTGACAAATTACTGAACTTAGGCGGTGGATTTATGAGCGATTGTATGATTCAACTTATAAATTTAAAAAAAGTTTTTAAAGAACAGAAAACGGTAAATGAACAGGCTGCAGTTAACGATGTATCAATTAAGATTAAAAAAGGTGAATTTATAACGCTCTTAGGCCCCAGCGGCTGCGGAAAGACTACCACCTTAAGGATGATTGCGGGTTTCGAAGAACCTTCAAGCGGAAGCATATTGATCGACGGACAGGACGTGTCGTACAAGCAGCCCCATGAGCGGGATGTAAATACGGTATTTCAAAGCTATGCCCTTTTTCCTCATATGAACGTGTACAGCAATGTTGCATTCGGACTTAAAATTAAAAAGGTTCCCAATGAGGAAATAAAGAAAAAGGTAAGCGAAGTCTTAAAACTGGTGCAGTTAGAGGGATATGATTTAAGGTACCCCAACCAGTTAAGCGGCGGACAAAAACAAAGAGTTGCCATAGCAAGAGCTGTTGTCAACAGTCCGAAGGTCCTTCTTTTGGACGAGCCATTGGGAGCGCTGGATTTAAAATTGAGAAAGCAGATGCAGTTTGAATTAAAGCACCTTCAGCAGAAGCTGGGGATAACATTTATATATGTAACCCATGATCAGGAAGAAGCGCTGACCATGTCGGACAGGATTGCCGTAATGAATAACGGCAAAATCGAGCAGGTGGGAACCCCGGATGAGATATATGAAAAACCTCATACAAAATTCGTGGCGGATTTTATCGGCGAATCCAATATGTTTGAAGCAAAAGTTAAAAATTATCAGGGTGATTTGATTAATTTGGTAATAGAAGACGGGCAGGACATAAGCATAAAGGCTGATGCGGAAAAGAAAGACCTTTGTTCGGGAGAGAACATATTAATTACAATACGGCCTGAAAGAATGAAATTTTCTAAAACACCTGAAAAGGGGAAAAATTCGGTTTGCTGCACGATAAAAGAGAGGGTATATATAGGTTCTATTCAAAAGACCATAGCCCAATTAAAGAACGGAAAAGAAATAACCGTAAGCGAGCCGGCAGGATATGTATTTGATTACAATAACAATAAAGATGCATTTGTCAGCTGGGAATATGAACATGGAGTGGTGATAAAGGGATGAAAAATGAATTAGGGAGAAAAAAAGATGCAGGTCCTTTATGGACACTGTCACCTGTAGTATTGTGGCTGCTGGCTTTTTTAACGGTTCCTTTCATTATAGTAATAATTATGAGCTTTTTAACCAGGGGAGTCTACGGACAGGTTGAATATACATTCAGCGGTGAAGGCTATTTAAGGCTTTTAAACTCTACATATATAAAGATACTTGTAAATTCTCTTAAAATTTCATTGTTCACCACAGCTTTATGCCTTATATTCGGTTATCCCTTTGCTTACTATATTGCAAAGGCTCCGAAGAAATACAGGGCATTGCTTTTAATGCTAATTGTAATACCCTTTTGGACAAATTCTCTTATAAGGACATATGCATGGATAACGCTTTTAAGGACGGAAGGAATTATAAATTCCTACCTTATAAAGCTGGGATTGATATCAAACCCTATACAGATGCTCTATACCGACGGAGTAGTTTTATTAGGGCTTGTTTATACTTTATTCCCATTTATGGTGCTGCCATTGTATGCTTCCATAGATAACGTGGATAAAGCTTATCTTGAAGCTGCCAGCGATCTTGGGGCACCGCCTGTTAAAACATTTTTAAAAGTTACTCTGCCCCTTACCATGCCTGGCATTGTAGCGGGCTGCTTGCTTGTTTACATACCCACTTTGGGATTATTCTTCATACCAGACCTTATGGGAGGCAGCAAGATAATGCTAATAAGCAATCTAATAAAAAATCAGTTTTTAACAGCGAGGGATTGGCCATTTGGTTCGGCAATTTCTATAGTTGTCATTATGATTACCTTTGTATTCATAGGCGTATATTTTAAACTCAGCGGAAACAAGAGGGCCGAGGTGATATGATGAAGCAGAATAAACTGACTAAAAGCACATTTTCAATATATGCAGCTTTTGTTTACATCATATTATATATGCCAATAGTTGTTTTAATAATTTTTTCCTTCAACGATTCAACGATAAATGCGGTATGGCAGGGTTTTACACTGAAATGGTACGTAGGCCTTTTTGATAATAAGGAAGTCTTGGAGGCTATGTGGAATACAATAGTGATAGGAGTGATAAGCTCCCTGATATCAACAATGATAGGAACCCTTGCGGCTGTTGGGATGTATAAATACAATTTCAAGGGAAAGACGGTCTTGGACGGTATGCTGTATGTTCCCATAATAATACCGGAAATAGTAATGGGAATAGCACTTTTGATGTTTTTCTCACAGTTTAAGGCCATATTTCCGTTAGGGACCCTGACCCTTATATTAGCCCATATAACCTTCAGCATATCCTATGTGGTGGTGGTTGTGAGGGCGAGGTTGGAAGGATTTGACAGGTCGCTGGAGGAAGCGGCAATGGATTTGGGGGCAAATCAGTTAGAAACCTTTGTGAAGGTTACTTTGCCCATAATCATGCCGGGAATTGTGGCAGGAGCTCTATTGGCCTTTACATTATCGGTGGACGACGTTATCATAAGCTTCTTTGTATCAGGCCCGGGCTCTACAACACTGCCCCTTAAAATATTCTCCATGGTGAGATTCGGCGTAACTCCTGAGATAAATGCCCTGTCCACCATAATGCTTGTTGTTACCTTGACTATTGCTGTTTTATCCGAAAAAATCAGAATGAAATTCAGTAAATAAATTTTATAATAATATAAAATTATTATTGGATTCTAATATAAATAAAAGTGTATGGGAGGTATTAAAAATGATGTTAAAATTCCTGAAAAAGTTCAGACGAATTATGAGTTTAAGTTTATTGGCCTGCCTTGTTATATCTCTGGCGGCCTGCGGAAATTCTTCACAGCAGAACAATTCCGCATCGAATGAGACCGGCGGAGAAGTAAATGTATTTAACTGGTCCGAATATCTTCCTCAGTCAGTTATCGATAAATTCGAAGAAAAGTATAATATAAAGGTAAATTATACTACATATTCTTCCAATGAAGAAATGCTGGCAAAAATTATGGCGGGCGGTTCACAGTTTGATATTTCCGTTGCTACCGATTACATGGCAGATATTATGATAAAACAGGGATTAGCTGAAGAAATCGATATGAGCAACATCCCTAATTTCAAAAACATAGGCGACCAATTTAAAAATATGGATTATGATCCGGGAAATAAATATACAGTTCCGTATATGTGGGGAAATGCGGTTATTGCCGTTAATACAGGCAAGGTAAAGACAGATGTTAAAGGCTACAGTGATCTCTTTAATGAAGGATTTAAAAATTCACTGGTGGTTTTGGACGACCAGAGAGGAATATTGGGAATAATATTAAAGAAGCTTGGATATTCCTTGAATGAAACAGACCCTGTCAAATTGGAAGAGGCTAAGCAGGAATTCATTAAGCTTAAGGAAAATATAAAAGCTTACGACAGCGACAGCCCAAAAACAATGTTAATAAACGGAGAAGCATTAGCCGGAGTTGTATGGGGTGCTGAAGCAGTACTTGCACAGCAGGAAAATCCCGATATTAAAGCTGTGCTCCCTGAGGAAGGCATGTATTTATGGCAGGATAATTTCATTATCCCCAAGGGTGCTCCCAATAAGAAAAATGCCGAACTCTTTATGAACTTCATACTGGAGCCCGAAATCAGCGCTGAGATTTCAAAGGAATTTCCTTATGCCAATCCTAATCTTGAGGCTCACAAATTAATGGATAAGGAAACCCTCGAAAATGAAGCTATTTATCCTGGTGAAGCAGATATTGAAAAAGGCGAACATTTAAAAGATATCGGTGATGCAATAAAAATCTATGATGCCATATGGACTGATGTTAAAGCCCGGTAAAATATAAATTAGTTGAAAAAAAGGTGCTGTTGAAGATTAAATGCTTTATAACAGCATTTTTTTATGTATGAAGCATATTTATAAAAAATTAATTTTATTGACTGTAAAAATACAAATTCGTGCAGGAATATGCAAATACTTGTCGAAAATTACCAAGGGACTATCTTTGGTTGCCGGGAGATGAAGCATATGAAGAATATCAGCTTGAGGATTAAGATGTTCATTTTGATATGGGTAGCTATTGTACCTGTAGTTATATTGCATTCCATGGTAATTGCCTCCCAGTACAAAAAAGCGATTGACTTCGAACTTAAATCCGGTGAGGATTATGCCAATGCAATCAGTGTGGCTTTTACTAATTTTATTGACAGAATGTGGTATGCCGAGTTGTCAATAGGTTTATCTATACTAGAAAATTCTTCCCATGATCCGGCAAAAATAAAGGAATATCTAATTAACTGCGCTGATTCCGAACCGACAATTTTAGGAATTACATGGGCAAATCCCGATGGAGTAGCAGTTTACTCAAATAATAGCGGAGTTGCAGGCCTAGATTCACCCTTCTGGAGTTTTTACGAAAAGATCAGGAATGGTGAAGATAAGGTGATGTCAAATCTTTTTATAAGTGAGGTTTCCCAAAACCCTACATTTTTAGTTGCCAGGGCGATAAGGGAAAATGGAGTTTTAAAGGGCATAGTAACAGTAGCAATAAACGTGAATGAATTAAGAGGTATATTTCCTCCCAATAGGGTAAGTGAAACCAGCTCATTTGGACTTATAGACGAGAACGGGATGATTGTATATTCCGACAGCGTACCTGATTTGGCTTACAGCAAGAGACAGATAAAGGAAGACGGGCCGGCGTGGAAGTCACTTAAAGGCGAAGTAGTAAAGATAAGTGATTATAAAATAAATGACGGCACAAAACGTTTGATGGTAAGTGTACCTCTGTCAAAATTAAAATGGGCTGCATATGCCTCCATTGATATTGATGAAGTCATAAAAAATCCTTATAATGAAGCCGTATCAAGTGTAGTTATAATGATTTTTATAATTTTATGTTCATTTCTTATGGCTTTGTACTTGATAGTACATATATTAAAACCTGTCAGAATCTTAGAAAAGGCCGCAAATGCCATTTCAAGAAGAGACTATACTGTAAGAACCAATTTTAAAAGAAAAGATGAACTTGGTCAAACAGGCTTAGCCTTCGATCATATGACAGAACATATACAGGAACTGGAAAGCGGACGTCAGCTGTTTTTACAGACCGCAGCTCATGAATTGAGGAACCCCATGACAAGCATAAAAGGAATAGCTTCATTGATCAGCAGAAGAATAAGTGAAGGAAAACCTATAAAGGATACTGCAGAGCTTATCACAACATTGGAAAATGAAGTTAATCGCTTATCAAAGTTATTAAATATGATACTTGAGGCCTTCAAGCTTCAAAGAGATAATATAGAGATAAAAGCCAATATGAGTCCCTTGGATATAAATGATGTAGTGCAAACTGTGATAAAACCATTCATCATGGATACCAGCAATAACAGGAACTTTATTTTGAATGCTTCCCAGCCAGCCATAGTTTTTGGTGATTTTGACAGGCTGGCAGATGTGATCAGGAATTTCATTGACAATGCCATTAAATACTCAAAGGATTTCAGTGAAATAATCATAAACATAGTCATAGAAAGGGACGATGCCATTATATCAGTAAAAGATCAGGGGATGGGTATACCCGAAGACCAACTGGATAAAATATTTAGCAGCTTTTACCGGGTGAAAAATGGCTCGGAAAAGGACCCCGGAGGTATGGGGTTGGGATTATATATATGTAAGGATATTATAATAAGACATGGCGGAAGCATATGGGCGGAAAATAATTTGGATAAAGGAAGTATTTTTTATATAAAGCTGCCTTTATATAAAGAATAAGAGATATACATAAAAAAGATAAGAGAACCATCAGATTTTAATTTGGTGGTTCTTTTATCTTTTTGGTTAATAAATGAGCTTTTGGGTGACTTAATAAAACTTAAAATAACCAAAATAAACTTAAAACAGAAAAAACAAATACTTTGATTTGTAAATAATATTCTGACAAATACATTAATAAAATACAAATTGTTAAAAATTTCTTTGTATGGCGGACAATTATTGTAAAAACAATTGGATTTAGAATTGGCACGAAATTTGCAATATATATTTGCAAATAAACTCTATATATGAGATAAGTTGTTGAACAGGCTGTTTTATTGAATGGAGGGATACTTAAAAGTGGCTAAGCTTTTGGAGTTTAAGAATTACAGTATGGGTTTTAAGGATGATAATGGTACGGTATATAATCTTTTGGATAATATAAATTTCGATATCGAAGAAGGAAAAGCTGTCGGAATCGTAGGAGAATCAGGTTGCGGCAAAAGTATGACAAGCCTCTCCATCATGGGACTTTTACCTAAAAGCGCCGTGGTACAGGGCGGTGAAATAATTTACAAAGGCGGAAAGCTTTTGCAAATAAGTGAAAAGGAGATGCAGGAAATTCGAGGCAGGGAAATCGCCATGATATTTCAGGAGCCCATGACATCTTTAAATCCGGTATTAACTATCGGATTTCAAATATCCGAAGTTTTAAAAAAACATAATCCGGAGATGAGTGACGGGGAGATAAAAGAAAGGGTGATTAAGCAATTAGAACAGGTAGGCATACCCGGTCCGGAAAAAAGGCTTAATCAATATCCCCATCAATTTTCTGGAGGTATGAGGCAGCGTGTAATGATTGCCATGTCCGTAATATTAAAGCCAAACCTTTTAATTGCCGACGAGCCTACTACCGCCCTTGACGTTACAATCCAGGCCCAGGTTCTGGATATAATGCGTAAATTAAAGGAAAAGGATTCCTTGATGCTCATAACTCACAATTTAGGCATAGTTGCAGATATATGTGATGAGGTGGTAGTCATGTATGCCGGCAGGGTTGTTGAGAAAGGCGATATGGAGAAAATATTCGATAATCCATTGCACCCATATACAAAAGGCCTTATGGCAGCTATACCGACTTTATCCTCCGATAAGGAAGAATTATATTCTATACCGGGAAGCGTCCCTGTAAGCCGCAATTTCAATAAAGGCTGCAGATTTGCCGACAGATGCGGGTTTTGTCTTGAAAAGTGCATGGATAATGTACCTCCTGTAAAAGAGTCAGGCAAAAATCACTATGTACAATGCTGGCTTTAATATGAAAGGGTGTGAAAAGTCCATGAATGAAAAAATATTAAAAGTGAGCAATCTTACAAAATACTTTGATATATACAGCGGTATTTTTGGAAAAAAAGGCAGTGTACATGCTGTTGAGGATGTAAGCTTTGATTTGTATAAATCCGAAACTTTAGGGATTGTTGGCGAATCCGGCTCAGGCAAATCCACATTAGGAAGGGTAATATTAAAGCTCATAAGACATACAAAAGGCAAGGTCATATATAAGGGAAAGGACATCTTAAGCCTTAAAGGAAAGGAGTTTAGGGCTATTCGCCGGGAGCTTCAGATGGTTTTCCAGGACCCTTATGCTTCCCTTAATCCTAGGTTTAAAATAGGTGACGCCATTATTGAACCCATGCTGGCAAACAATATTGTAAAAAGCAAAGCAGAAGCCAGGGAAAAGGTAATAAAGATTCTTGAACTGGTAGGGCTTCAAGGAGAAATGTATGACAGATATCCTCATGAGTTTTCAGGAGGGCAGCGGCAGAGAATAAGCATAGCAAGAGCTCTGGCCCTGGAGCCTCTAGTACTCGTGTGTGATGAAGCGGTATCGGCACTGGATGTTTCAGTACAGGCCCAGATACTTAACCTTTTCAATCAGCTTAAGAAAAGGCTGGATTTAACTTATATTTTCATAAGCCATGATTTGGCTGTTATCAAATATATAAGTGACAGGATAATGGTAATGTACTTAGGAGAAGTAATGGAATTAGCACCGACAGAGCAGTTGTTTAAAAAGACATATCATCCTTATACTGAAGCCCTAATATCTGCAATTCCCGAACCTACTACAAAGGCAAAAAAAGAGAGGATTATTCTGGAAGGTGATATCCCCAGCCCCATTGATCCGCCATCAGGATGCAGGTTCAGGACAAGATGTCAAAAATCCATGGAAATATGTACAAAGGAACATCCGGAAATAATAGAAATAGAACCAAATCATTACGTTCGATGTCATATTTATTCCGGGAAAAAAGAGGAGTGAAACTATGGCCAACTATTTAGCTAAAAGGATATTCAAAGGTTTGCTGACAATTTTTGTATCGGTAACCATTACATTTTTCATAATAAGGCTGATGCCTTCCGACCCGGTTACGCTCCTGGTAGATCCTAAAATGAGTCCTGAGGTGCAGCAGGCCATGATGAGGCAGTTTGGGCTGGATAAACCCATAGGTGAACAATATCTGGTATTTATTCAGCAGATGATGACAGGTAATTTGGGCATATCTTTTAAGACCAGAGAGCCTGTTACCGAGGTTATTATGCAAAAGCTGCCCTGGACTTTGTTGTTGCTATTTTTGGTAGTTGTATTGTCATTGGCAATAGGCATACCAATAGGGATGCTGGCGGCAAAAAAGAGAAATTCGGTCTTTGACAAGATAATAAATGTGTTGATAACAACGGGTATATCAATTTTCATACCTTTTTTATCCTTCGCATTGCTGTATATATTCGCATATTATTTAAAGCTGTTCCCAACAGGAGGAGCCTATACGCCTCCGCCGCAAAAAGGCTTTGCATATATAGCCGACGTGGCAAGACACGCAGTATTGCCGGCGCTTACGCTTTTTATAAACAATGTTGCAGCAATAATACTTTATACAAGAAACAGCATGATTGATGTATTAAAAGAGGATTATATAAGGACTGCCTATGCAAAGGGCTGGCATGAAAAATACGTGATAAAAACCCATGCACTTAAAAATGCGTTGATTCCTACAATTACCGTAACGGGGCTTATGGTAGGTTCCATGGTAGGAGGTGCTGTTATGACAGAGACGGTGTATGCCTGGCCGGGTATAGGAAGGCTCATATACGATTCCGTAAGTTCCATGGATTTTCCCGTTCTTCAGGGTGCATTTCTTATTTTGGCCATATCCGTAGTGGTTATGAGCATAGTTACGGATTTAATCGTAGCATGGCTTGACCCGCGTATTAAGTTAGGGGGTTAAAAAATATGAAGAGCAGGACATTTATTAATTCATTTATTAGAAATAGATTAAGCATGCTGGGATTTACGGGAGTTCTTATAATAGTGCTTTTAGGTGTAATGGCACCATTAATCTCAGAATACCCCAAAGGATACGGAAGTGAAGTGCTGCTATCTCCTTCAATGAATCATTTTTTCGGCACCGACGGTTTGGGATTGGATGTTTTCGCACAAGTGGTTTGGGGCGCAAGAACTTCGTTATATGTATCTGTCATGGCGGTTTTGGTAGCAGCACTCATTGGAATTCCCGCAGGCTTGATTTCGGGATATTTTAAAGGTTATACAGGTGCAATTATTGACAGCGTTATAGATATATTTCTTACTCTTCCGGTGCTGCCTTTAATGATTGTCATTGCCGCAATTGTAGGATCATCCATAACAAACGTTGCTGTAGTAATAGGACTCTTTGCCTGGCCTTCACTGGCGCGAGTCACAAGAAACTCAACCATGAAAATCGCTGAAATGCAGTTTATAGAGGCAGCAAAATGTACAGGCATTAAAACGGTGGTTATATTATTCAAACACATATTATTAAACATAGCAGGCCCGGTCCTTGTAAACCTTACTTTGGTTATGGCGACGGCGGTGCTTTCGGAATCAGGCTTAAGCTTTTTAGGCTTAGGGGATCCCACAACCTGGTCTTGGGGTACCATTCTTAAAAAAGCCTGGGATGCAGGAGCGGTAATAGATACTCCCAATCCATGGTGGTGGTGGCTCTTCACAAGCTGTTTTATTATGCTTTATGTAATTTGCTTCAATTTGCTGGGAAACGGCATAAATGAAGCTTTAAATCCAAAATCAAGAGATTAGGAGGCTAAGTAAATGCATGATGTAGTTATCAGAAAAGGTTACATCGTAGACGGAACAGGGGAAAAAGGCTTTATCGGTGATATAGCCATTGACAAAGAGAAAATAAAAAAGATTGCGCCCGAAATTCACGAAAAGGGGGAAAAGGAAATAAATGCCTCAGGGAAGGTGGTAATACCTGGATTTATTGATCCCCATGTACACGAAGAATTTATCACACTTGTAGACAGTACCTTTGAATTATTCCTTCGCCAGGGAGTGACTACCGTTGTAAACGGTAATTGCGGCCATTCCATAGTTCCGGGTCCTAAGAAGAACATTATTGATTATTACTGGGGAAACGGACTTATGAGCACAAGACAGGTAGAGGAATACTCAAAAAGATTTCCCGAATGGTATGACTTTGAAGGGTATTCAAAAGCAGCGGAATCTAAAGGAACCAGCATCAATATGGCTACACTCTTAGGCCATGGAACCATAAGGTGGACTGTAATGGGAGGAGCATATGACAGGCCTCCTACAGAAGAAGAAAATAAAGCCATAGAAGAGATTATAAGGCGCAATATGGAACAAGGTGCCTGGGGAATTTCCTTCGGCCTTGATTATGTACCCAGCAGATATGCAAAAATGGAGGAGCTTGTTGCCGTTACTAGGTTGGTGGGTGAATATGACGGTATTGCTGCTGCCCATTTAAGGCACTCAATTGGTATAAAGGAAGCAACGGATGAATTCATTGAGGTGGGAAGAAAATCAGGCACAAAAATACAAATATCTCATTTAAAGCCAACATGTGTTGAGGCCTTTGAATCCGTTGCAAAAGCAGTTGAACAGGGTGTAAGGGTTTTAGCTGACACAATACCAAGAAGCACAGGACATTGTACAAGTAAGTCTAGGTTGCTGCAATTTGTTATGGCCCTTTCCGATGAGCTTTTTGCTTCAGGAATTGAAGGCGTAAAGGCTGCTTTAAAAACAAAAGACGGCAGAGAAATGATAAAAAAGGATGCCTATATATTTTCCGGAAATAAGTCGGAGGTATTTATCATACTCTCCCAGGATCCGCGCCTTGAGGCAAGATCTGTTGAGGATATAGCAAGAGAGCGTTTGCAGGATGCTGATGAATGCATGCTGGACTTATTAGGAGATGATTTGAATTATGTCTTCTGGCTGGGAGGTCCATCCAGAAGCGATTTTCCAAAATCGGGCCATGATGAAGCAATCGTCAGCAATCCGTACATATGTGTGGGGACCGACGAGATATTGGGAGATCCCGAAGAGCCCTATGACTGGTATGAACTGCAAAGAAGGGGCGGGTTCCCCATATTCATGAATATGTATTTACAAAAAGGAGTGGCTGTTGAAGAAATAGTAAGAAGAAATACCACTATGATTGCAAGGCATTTTGGTATAAATGACCGCGGTGAGTTAAAAGAAGGATATTTTGCAGATATTGCAATTCTTGACCTTGATAAATATTCATTTCCTTCACCTGATGAGATAGATTACACAAAACCATTAACAACGGCTAAGGGCGTTGATACGGTAATAGTAAACGGCAAGCTTGCAATCGAAGGAGAAGAGCTTAAAAGGCCATATTCAGGCAAGATATTAAAAAAAATTTAATATAAATAAAATTTGAGGAGGAGTTAGAATGAAAAGAAACAAATTGTTGGTTTTATCAGTAGTTTTGACATTGGTTATGACGATTCTGGCAGCCTGTACAGGAGGTCAGAGCAATCAGCAGCCGACACAAGGGGCTCAAAGCGGCCCTCAGGTAGGCGGAAGCCTGGTAATAGGAATTACAGGGGACCCCTATAATATAGCAACCTGGTTATCGAATGATTTAAACGCTTCAATGGTTATGAATCTTGCAATGCCGCCTCTTATGGCAACCGATGACAATGGTAACAAAGTTCCGTATATAATTGAAGACTACGATATAAGCGATGACGCAAAGGTTTACACAGTAAAGATACACGACGGTTTAACATGGCATGACGGTAAGCCCTTTACCACCGATGACCTCGCATTTACCTGCGAATATGTCGCAAAGTATAAATTGGGCTACGGTGCCGACATGTACGGCGGTGTTGAAAAGACAGAAATAGTGGACAAGACAACGATCAAATATTATTTGAAACAGCCTCAGGTTAACTTTTTGTCCCAAATAGGCTTCTGGGTGGATGTAATGCCAAAGCACATTTACGAAACTGTCACAGATCCTATGAACTTCCAGTTCAATGGTGTAGGATATGGTCCATATAAACTGGTGGATTACAAAAAAGGTGAATATTATTCCTTTGAAAGGGTTCCAGACTGGCCTTTAGCTAATGACGGAAAAGGCGCTTACATTGAAAATGTAACCTTCCGTATCTTCCCTGACGCCAATGCCCTTATCCTTGCAATGAAAAACGGTGAAGTTCAGGTTTCAGGTTCAGCTCTTCCGGCGGCTGCACAGAACCAGCTGGAATCAACTCCGGATAAGTTCGGAATTATGCGCGTAAATTCCCTTGGCTTTGGCTATATAAGCTTCAACTATAAGAATGAACTATTAAAGGATATTAATGTACGTAAAGCTTTTGCAATGACTGTTGACAGAGATGCACTTGTCACCACAGCCATGCAGGGTGCGGCTATAAAGATGGAGACTCCTGTATCTCCTGTTTATGCTGACCTTGTAAAATCACAGATAAAATTCCCCGGTTTTGATGTGGAAGGTGCAAAAAAAGCCTTAGAAGCTGCTGGTTATACAGATAAGGATAATGACGGAGTAAGGGAATCATCATCAGGCAAAAAATTGGAATTTGAGCTTATTTACCGTACAACTACTGCAAATGCCGATTCGATAGCAAACGTAATAAAAGCAAATGCCGAACAGGCAGGCTTTAAGCTTAATTTAAAACCCGTCGATCCGGCAACTTATACAGACCGTGTCACACAGCAGAAGAGCTATGATATAAACTTCATAGACTGGGGCGTAATAGATGACCCTGACTCATCCTTGAGCACAATTTATGCATCCAATGCAGCTCTTAACTTCATGGGATACAAAAACGACAAGATAGATCAGCTCTTAGCTGCTTCAATGAAAGAACCTTCCTTTGAGGAACGTATAAAGATAATGGATGAATTCCAGAAAGAATTCGTTAATGAACTTCCCACAGTAAATGCATGGGTTAGAGTTAACGCATACGGTTTCTCAAAAGAATATGAAGGCTGGGATTTAACTCCCGGATTATACGGTGTTGTAGATATCAAGGATTTAGTCAAGGTTTATAAAAAATAGTTCATATTATAGGCAAAATAAGGGGGTAAGGTTATGAAAAAAGGTTATAAGGGCTACGTTTCCTATGAGTACCTTGAAAAACAAAAGGACTATAAAAATTTTGAACTGGCACAAGAGATTGACAGGGTGGAGCCTTACCTCATTCCTTTAACAGCGGAAGAAGAAAAAAGAGCAGAAGAGATAATCCATAAAAATTTGATTATATCCCTCCATGACCATCCCAGCATCACCCCACATGATGCTAAAGAATTGATGGATTATGAACGGGAAGGAAGGGAAGCCACGGCCTTTTTAGGCCTGGCCCATTCCTGCCTGGACGCCGTCTTTGACAATATGATGGACGGCACATGCGTAATAGGCTCTAAGGCAGGCTGGAAGTGGAATGACGTAATCCATGACATGGGCGTAAGGTCCTGTGATATAGCACATCAGGACTTTTTGGTAAAAGCTCAAAATGTAAATGATATATATGAAGCAAAGAAAAACGGAAAAATTGCCTGGTTCATATCCTTAGAGAGTTCCACCATGATCGAGAATGAACTTGACAGAATAGAAATACTCTACGGCTTAGGCTGCAGGATGATGGGTATAACCTACAGCGAATCCAACAGCTTGGGATACGGACTTAAGGAAAAAAACGACGGAGGACTGACTTCCTTCGGGCACAGGGCAGTTGAGAGGATGAACAAGGTAGGCATGGCTATAGACGTTTCTCATTGCGGCGATAAGACGGCCATGGATGTAATAAAAATAAGCAAAAAACCGGTTTTTATAACCCATATTGGTGCGAGAAGCCTATGGAATATCAAAAGATTAAAACCTGACGATGTACTGAAAGCATGTGCGGATGCGGGCGGAGTCATAGGAATAGAAGCCGCACCTCATACGACTATAACAAAAAAGAATAAAAGGCATAATATAGAGTCATACATGGAGCATTTTGAATATATAAAAGACCTGACAGGCATTGACAATGTAGCCTTTGGGCCTGATACGCTATTTGGTGACCATGTAGGACTGCACAATCTCTTCAGCAATAATATGTCCATCGAAGAAAACAGGATAGGGGAAGAATATGAGCATGTGGAGTATGTAAAGGGTTTAGAAAATCCTGCTGAAGCATCTTTGAATATTGTAAGGTGGCTTGTGAAGCATAAATATCCCGATGAAGATATTAAAAAAGTATTAGGTGAAAATATAATCCGAGTATTGAGAGAAAATTGGACAACTTAATTTTAAGGAGGAAAATAATATGGTAATGAAAAAAGCCTATAAAGGATATAAAGCCTATGAATATTTGGAAAAGGGCGTAGATTATAAGGAATTCAAAATGCCAAAAGCAATAGGAAGGGTGCCTGAGTACTATGTGCCTCTCACAGATGAGCAAGAAAAGAGACTGCTTGAGGTAGTTGATAAAAGCATAATAATCTCCCTTCATGATCATCCGGTATTTTTTCCTGAGGATATGAGCCAAGTATTTGAATATAACAGAGAAGGAAGACAGATTGCAGCTTATGAGGCATTGTCAAAATCCTACCTGGACGTGGTTTTTGATAACTTTATGGATGGTACATGCACCATAGGTTCAAAGGCAGGCTGGAAATGGAATGACGTCCTTCATGATTTGGGTATGAGATTATGCGATCTCGCTCATCAGGATTTTGTCATCCGTGCCGAAAAAGTAGATGATATAATAAAAGCCTATAAAGAAGGTAAAATTGCACTGGTTCCTACCATAGAAGGTGCTGCAATGCTGGAAAATGAAGTAGAGCGTGTAGAAATACTTTACGGTTTTGGAGTAAGGCTTATGGGTATAACTTACAGTGAAGCTAACTCCCTTGGCTCAGGCCTTAAGGAAAAAAATGACGGCGGACTGACTGCCCTTGGGTATAAGGTTGTTGAGAGAATGAACAAGGTGGGTATGGCCATTGACTGCTCCCATGTGGGAGATAAAACAACAATTGACATTATAAATGCCAGCACAAAACCTGTAATTATATCTCACTGCGGCTCCAGGGATTTGTGGAACAGCAGGAGATTAAAACCCGATGATCTTTTAAAAGCCTGCGCTGATAAAGGAGGAGTAATAGGAATAGAAGCTGCCCCCCACACCACCCTCACACTAAAAAACAGGGAACACACAATTGATTCCTTTATGGAGCATTTTGAACATCTTGTCGATGTAATTGGAATTGATCATTTAGCCTTCGGACCGGATACATTGTACGGAGACCATGTGGGATTGCATCATGCCTTTGCCAGCAACCTTTCAATAAAGAGCTCCCATGAAGGTACGGCGGATTTTGAAGAGGTGGAATATGTAAAGGGTCTCGAGAATCCGACAGAGGCATCAATAAATATTGTAAGGTGGCTTGTTAAGCATAATTATTCCGATGAGGACATAGCCAAAGTATTAGGCGGAAACATTATAAGGGCACTGAAAGACAACTGGTATTAAAAATAGACGCACCTTCATGGAGTGATTCATGTTAATTTAATTACAAAATGAAGGTGTGTTTTTACACAAAAGGGGAGGATATTATGCTTACATCTGAAGAAAAAGCATTACTTAACCAAGTAAATTTTGAAGAAACGGTTCTCCTGTTGAATAAATTCAAGGATTTAAACAGGCAATCAGGGAGTGAGGATGAAAAAAGAGCATCTTATTATATATCCGAAAGACTGAATAACTACGGTATAAAAAATCAGATATTATGGCCGGAAATATACTTAAGCACACCTAGGAATGCAGAGCTAAAAATTATTGGATGCAATATAAATATCCATGCAAAAACCCCCTCATACTCAATGTCCACCGATGGAAAATGGATAGACGGGGAGCTTATATATGCATCTAGCTACCGCCCGCCCTATGCATGGGGGGAATTCGAGTACAAGTTAAAGTTTCAAGGAGATCCTGTTGGGAAAATAGTCATTTGCGAAGGAATACCTTCCCCGGACAAAATAAGAGATATCATAGGCAATGGAGGAATAGCCGCTATTTTTATTCAACCTGGTGAAAATATACATGAAGGTATATGCACCACCACCTGGGGTACTCCCGAACTTGACGATTATGAAAATATGACCAGAATACCGGCAGTATCAATAAACAATCCTGACGGAAAGCTTTTAATTTCCAAGCTGGAAGAAAAAAAGATAAGAGCCGCAGTCCGGACATCATTAGAAGAGGGATGGAAAAAGTGCCCGCTGGTCTTGGCGAAAATAGACGGGTACAAGGAGCCTGAAAAGTTTGTACTGCTTCACAGCCATTTGGATTCCTGGTATAAGGGCATAGGTGATAATGCTTTAGGAAATGCCAGCACCCTCGAAATTGCCAGGATTCTTAACAACAGCCGTGATAAGCTTAAAAGAAGCGTGTGGATTGCCTGGTGGCCGGGGCATTCTACCGGAAGATATGCAGGCTCAACCTGGTTTGCCGACAATTATGCAATGGAGCTTTACGATAACTGTATAGCACATTTGAATTGTGAATCAACAGGATGTATCAATGCGGATTCCTATGAGGATATAATGTGGACTGAAGACGTGGATGATTTTTGCAAAGAGCTTGTACTGGAGGTTACAGGCATAAAATCAGAGTGGGCAAGACCCATAAGGGCAGGAGATTATTCTTTTAACAATATCGGAATAACATCTTACTTTATGGCAAGTTCAACCATAAGCAAAAAGAAAAGGGAAGAACTCGGGTACTATAAGGTATACGGAAGCGGCGGAAATCTTGAGTGGCATACGGAGCTGGATGATTTAAAACTTGTGGATGAAAATAACTTTATAAGAGATACGAGGTTGTATCTTGCGGGAGTATACAGAATGGTAAATGCAGATATTCTGCCCATTGACTGTTTAAAAATGCTGGACTCCATACAAAAACATGCTAACGAATATCAGCTATCCTGCGGTGAGGAATTTGACCTTTCACCCCTGTTTGAGGAGATTCAAATATTAAAGGCATTGATGAAAGATTTCTATAGCAAAATAAAAAAATGCCCGGATGACGATGAAATAAAGGCAGTTATTTGTGATACCATACTGAGGGTGGAAAGGAAGCTCATAAGGATAAGCTATACCAAAAGGGAAGAATTCAAGCATGACCCGGCAGCTATGGTACCCCCTCTTCCTGAAATAGCACCGGTACTAAAAATTCAGAAATTGAGTCAAAATAAAAGAAAGTTTTTGATAACACAGCTTTTAAGAAGCAGAAACAGAGTAATCCATACATTAAAAGAGTGTCAATTATTTATCAAAAAAACAGTATTCTGACAGGAATTTAATTGTCGAATAATATATAATTATGTTTGGATGCTTCGTTTGTGAGGTGTTTTACATGTCAAACAGCAGGATTGCTATAGTGTCAGCCGACGAGAGAATAAGCAGGAATTATAAAAACCAGCTGGAAGGTTTGTTTGATAAAGAAATGGAAATAATCCTTTTAAAACTTGAGGAAGACCCGGAAAAATTCTTAGGTTTTGATCTTATACTTGCAGCCAGTACAGCTATTTTTGATGAAGTCAAAAAGAAGGCTCCCCTAAATGCAAAAATAATCAATGTAATAAGAAATATCAATACATTGGAACTTCACAAAGTATTTAATATAGAATCAGGAAATACGGCCCTTGTGGTCAGCAATTATTTGTTTGCAGCCATAGAAACCGTTGAACTTTTAACCGAGGTAGGGCTTAACCATATAAAATATATTCCTTATTGTCCGGATATAGTAATAGAACAATCAGTTATGGATACAGTTGACCTGGCTATAACAGCCGGAGCGGTTGATTTTGTTCCTCCTCAGGTAAAAAGAGTGGTGGATTTGGGCATAAAAGTCATTGATATATCCACCATTATGGAAATAATTATAAGCCTGGGGCTCCCCTTTGAGAGGGTGAATCTTTTTTCTGTAAGGTACATGAAGGAATTCATTGCATTAAACAGCAGGATAAGCGATTTAAAATCAAAGCTGGTGGCTGTTTTAGACGCCTCTTCCAATGGTATAATGGCCCTTGATGAGGAGGGCAATTTAACATTCAAAAATAATAATATTGAAAAATATCTGCCCTGCGGCAAGGTGATAAACGAAGGCGATAATATATACAAGTATATAAAAAACAGGCAGATGATAGATTTTATAAAAAGATATGACAGCAGGGAAAGTGAAATATTCAAAATAGACAATAAGGATATAATGGTAAATAAAAATTATCTTAAAAGCGGCGATAAAATTAACGGTGCAGTATTAAGCTTCAGCCACGTTTCTGAAATTCAGGATATGGAAAAAGAGATAAGAAGAAAGCTTAACACCAAAGGGAATGTGGCAAAATACGATTTTGCCGATATCATAGGTTTAAGCAAAAATATAAAAACCGTTACGGATATGGCAAAGAAAGCAGCAAAGACAAACCTTTCAGTGCTGTTATTAGGTGAAAACGGCACAGGAAAAGAGCTTTATGCCCAGGCAATGCATAAAAATTCACTAAGAAAGGAAGGCCCCTTTGTGGCTGTCAACTTTGCAGCCCTTCCCGAAAGCCTCATAGAAAGTGAGCTTTTTGGTTATGAAGAAGGAGCTTTTACAGGGGCAAAAAAAGGCGGTAAGCCGGGGTTGTTTGAGCTTGCCCATATGGGTACAATATTTTTAGACGAAATAGGAGACGCTCCTTTAAGCCTGCAAGCAAGGCTTTTACGCGTCATACAGGAAAAAGAAGTTTTAAGAGTGGGCGGGATAAGCCCCATACCTGTTGATGTAAGGATAATAGCTGCAACAAACAGCAATTTAAAAAGGCTTATTCATGATAATTTATTCAGGAGAGATCTTTATTATCGTATTAATACAATAACCATAAGAATACCTCCTTTAAGAGAAAGAAAAGAGGATATCCCTTCAATAATCAGATATTATATGAACATGTACAATTCGGACAAAATCTTTACCGACAGGGCTATAAATAAACTTTTAGAGCATAACTGGCCGGGAAATGTAAGAGAGCTTGAAAACATGATTAATTATGTTGTTAAAATTGTAGACGGAGCCATCGTTGATATAGATGATCTTCCTGTAGACATTTACGAGGATTATGAAGAGGCAAACAAAGTTCAGCAGGAAAGACAAAATGAAGCTGATGATGTTTCTATAAATAAAGGCGATGTCAGGATGTATTCTCTTATATTAAATGAGCTCGAAAATGCTGAGAAATCATATGTAAGAGCAAGCCGAACGTATATTGTGGAAAGATTGGCTCAAAAAGACATTCCCATTACAGACAATATCTTAAGAAGAATATTAAAGGAATTAGAAGAACTTGGGCTTATATCTATAGGCAGCACAAAGCAGGGTACCAGAATAACCCCTAAGGGTAAAACTTCATTAAGGAAAATGATTGGTATTTTAAACGACGATGAAACAGATTAATTCTGTAATTAAAGAGAGGTGAAATATATGGAATTTATGAAAGCCATAGAAGAGAGGATGAGCATAAGATCCTTTAAAGACAAAGATGTTGATGACAAGTTGATAGAAAAAATATTATACTGCGGGAATTGCGCACCTAGTGGAGGGAATCTGCAGCCTTGGGAATTTATAATCATAAAAAATCAGAAAACAAAAAGAAAGATAGTTGATGCAACCTTTATAGGCAACGATTTTGACGGATTAAAACATCAGGAATGGATGATGAGCGCTCCTGTTTTTATTGTGGTATGCGCAGATGTAGAAAGGAGCAGGGCGCGTTACGGCAAAAAAGCAGAGGAGAGTCTTATATATCTGGATTGTTCAGCCTGCATTGAAAATATGCTTTTAGCCATAGTGGATTTAGGCTTGGCCAGCTGTTTCGTAAGCGGATACAGGGAAAAAGAACTTATAAAAGCTCTTAGTCTTCCCGTGGATATAAGACCATTAGCAATCCTTCCCATAGGGCATGCCGATATAATTCCCCAAAAGAGAAAAAAGAAAGAGGTATCTGCCTTCATTCATTATGAGGATTTCGGTAACAAAGGATTATAAAAAAATGCTCCATAACAGTAAGGAGCGTTTTTTTATTTATAAATAAAGCTTCAGGTAAAAGTAAAAATCGCGGAGGTCAGTCCAGTGTTTTAACCATGCGTTTGATATAACTCTCCATAAAATTACTTAAATTGTAACTTCCCCCATGCAAAACCCAGTCGTATACTACTCCTCTGGCAGCTATAAAAAAATACTCTACGATTTCTTCTGAAGGCATGGAAGAGCCTATCTCTCTCAATCTTTGACCCTCTTCAACAATATTTTTTAAGACAGTCTGCATTGGTCTTCCTTTTGTAATAAACAAAGTATTTGGCACAAAATAAAGCTGTTTTACAAAATCAAAGCCTCTGTTGACATTGTATTCCGCATAATATTTGAAAAATTGAATTACCTTATCGTAAGAGCCGTTTATTTTAGCTAAGTCAGGAGAGACTGTATTTAAAAAGTAATCGTCAGCTAACTTATATACTTCATTGAGTATGTCATTTTTAGATTTGAAGCAATTATAAAAAGATCCTACCGATACTCCGGATTTTTGGCATATCTCTTCAACAGTAATATTGTTAAGTCCTTTTTTTTCCATCATTTCAACAGCTGTATTATATATTTTATCCCTGGTATTTTGAGCCTGTATCTGCCTTTTGTTAAGTTTTTTATTTGACATGAATTTCACCATTTCTTCAGTAATTTTATAGTTTATTATAACAATTAGTGCATTATTAAGTAAAGAGCAGATGCATTTTATAAATTTAAATATATTTGTTATTATTTTAACCAAATGATATTGACATAATATTAACAATATTATAAAATGAACTTGCTCAGTGAATGCATTCAATGAAATTAAATATAATAATATAACTAACTTTACGGTTATATTATAAAAGCATATTCATGACCATACCGATTATATTAAATAATAATAGGAGGAGGTTCAAAGTATATGAAGAAAGTCCAAAGATATCTTGCCCTATTGTTAGCTGCATTAATGGTTATTTCCTTTACCGGAGGCTGCGGCAATAAACAAGATGTAAAGACAGATGCACCTGAAAGTTCAGCTTTATTTAAACCAGGTACATATACAGGTGAAGGAGAAGGAATTCACGGGAATATACAGGTAGAAGTTACCGTAGATGAAAATAAAATAACAGCAGTAAAAATCATAAAACATGATGAGACACCCGGAGTAAGCGATGCAGCTATTAAAAAAATACCTGAAGATATAGTAAAATATCAGAGCATAGCCATAGATACGGTGGCCGGCGCTACAGTATCAAGTAATGGAATAATAGCAGCTGTTACTCAGGCTTTGCAAAAATCGGGCGCAGACATTACAAAATTACAGAAAAAGCCGGATAAAGACGATGTTGCTTCGGGTGAGGCTATAGAAAAAGAAGCCGATGTTGTTATAATCGGAGGCGGCGGAGCAGGACTTTCAGCGGCGGTATCAGCACATCAAAACGGAGCAAAGAAGATACTTGTCTTAGAGAAAATGCCTAAAGTAGGCGGAAATACCATAATATCAGGGGCAGCATACAATGCCGTTGACCCCAAAAGGCAAAAGGCTCAGGGCATAGAAGATTCCGTTGAAAAACATTATACCCAGACTTATGAAGGCGGAGATAAGCTTGGTAAACCTGAGCTTGTAAGAACTCTTGTCGAGAATGCATATCCTGGCATAGAATGGCTTGAAAGCATGGGGATGAAATTTCAGGATGAAGTTTTTACAGTCTTGGGAGCTTTATGGCCAAGATCCCATAAACCTGTTGACCCGCTGGGAACCGGTTATATAAAAACCTATATGGAATATATAGAAAAAAACAGCGGAAGTATAGAAATTATGCTGGATACTAAAGCTACGGAAATCATTATGGAAAATGGAAGAGCTGTAGGAGTTAAGGCAACAGGTATTGACGGAGAAGTAGTTGCCAGGGCAAATAACGGAGTAATTATTGCCACCGGCGGCTTCGGGGCTAATGTTGAAATGCGTGATAAATATAACAAAATATGGCCTTCCCTTACAAATATTAAAACCACCAATCATCCGGGGGCTACAGGCGACGGATATATAATGGCTGAAAAGGTAGGGGCAAACCTTATTGGCATGGAGCAAATACAGCTTTTACCTATGGGAGATCCTGAGACGGGAAGCTTAAGCGGAAATATTGAGCAGGGCGTTGAAAACCGTATTTTCGTAAATAAAGACGGCAACAGATTTGTTGATGAAGGCGCCCGCAGGGATGTTATGACAAAAGCCCTTTTTGAGCAAAGAGATGCCTATATGTGGGTAATACTTGATAAGCATTCCTATCCTACAGGGGATACAAAGAATAATTTCAACGAGACCATAGATGAGCTTGTCAACAAGGGAAGAGCATATAAGGCCGATACCCTTGAAGAACTTGCAAAGGAAATAAGTGTAAATCCTGAAAACCTTGTAAAGGCAGTAGAAGAGTTTAATAAAAATGTTGAAACTAAGAGCGCCGATGAATTCGGAAGAACGTTATATAAAGATAAGATAGATACAGCACCATTTTATGCCGGTGCCCGCGTACCTACAGTTCACCATACCATGGGCGGAATAGAAATTAATACTAACGGGCAGGTATTGGATAAGAGCGGCAATATAATCCCCGGACTTTATGCTGCAGGTGAAACCACAGGTGGCATACATGGAGCCAACCGTTTAGGCGGTAATGCGTTAGTGGACACCGTAGTATTTGGAAGGATTGCAGGCAAGAATGCCGCAACAATTAAATAAGCATTAGAAAAAAATAATAAAAAAATGCTCTCCTTATAGTTACTATAAGGAGAGCATTTTTTTATTGTAAAGTAATAAGGTTCCCTTGGATCAGCGGGCAGGTGGGGTTCTTATTATTTGCCGTTAGGAAGACCGGAGGCTTTATTTACATCTATGACAAACATTATGCCATTTCCCGGTTCATCTAAATTAGTGGCCTTTCTTATAGCAAGCATGACATCATCTGTCTTAGACTTTTCTATTAAAGTCATGACAATTTCCTTTTCAGGTTCTATAGTCATATTAAAAAGCATTCCTTTTTCATGGATGCCGGAGCCCCTTGCGTTGATTATGGTACCGCCTTCTGCACCGGCAGACAATGAAGCGTCAACAACGGTTTCAGCTAAGCCTCTTTCAACTATAGTAAAAATCGCCTGATATTCCATTTTATTTATATCCCTACTTTCACTTTGATTATTATATAAACAATTATTTGAACATAAAAAGCTTGAAACAGGTGAGGAAAAAGCAATACCATGATTGGGCTTATCCAAGTGAAACTTGGCAGTCAACCCTTCATGAACCGTGCCTTCAATGCTTTTATCCGCTATCATTAACAATACTTCTTTTCTTATTTCATCAAGGCCTAAAACCTCTAATAGATGATCTTTTGCCGTTCCAGTACCTAATAATATTGTACCTCCCGATACTCCTAAAGTCTTGGCTTCCTTTAAAACCTTGCTTCCCATGCCAAAGTTTACAATTACAAAAAATATAACGTGATTTTTACCGTTAAGATGTTTTTCCAATTGACTGAACTCCTCCTTTATAAGCTTTAAGTTTATAAATAAGCCCTAAGACCTGTATTGCAATCAACGGTGTCAACGCCACCAGAGCTATTATTCCAAAAGCATCAACCAATACATTGGCACCTTCAATGGATTCCGCAGCACCCTGGGCAAAAGCCAGAATGAATGTTGCTGTCATAGGCCCTGAAGCTACCCCCCCCGAGTCAAAAGCAATTCCTACAAATACTTTAGGCACGAAGTAGGACATGATTAAGGATATCAAATAACCGGGCAGCAGATAATGCCAAAGTTTTATCCCGGGCACCATAATTCTTAACATTGAAAGAGCTACTGCAAAAGCAACTCCTATGGATAGGGTTAATAATATGACTTTTCTTTTAATATGCCCGCTTGTAACATTTTCAACCTGTTCTGTTAATACATATACTGCCGGTTCTGCCAGTATTACAACCAAACCTAAAATAAAACCTATGGGTATAATTATCCAATTATATTCAAGAGATGCAACTATATAGCCCACAGCACTGCCTACCTCCATAAAACCGGCATTTACGCCTGTTAAAAACAAGAATAATCCTATGAATGTATACAATAAGCCTTTTAATATTTTAACAAATTTTTTCTTTGGCAGCTTCAAGAAAAAAATTTGAAAGATCACAAACAAAATTAAAAATGGTGTTAACGCCATTGTAACATCAAGCAGGGTTTTAGGTGCTTCATGTATAAAGGGTGCCAAAACTTCATTGGTTGTCATAAAATCATAAGGCAAGCTTCCCGTTAATTGGTACGATTCAGAAAATATGCTCATTAATAATACGGACATGATGGGGCCTATGGATGCTATGGCTACCAGACCGAAGCTGTCCTCTTCGGATCCCTTGCCTGCCTTTATGGAAGATACTCCAAGACCTAGTGCAAGTATGAAGGGTACAGTCATGGCTCCTGTTGTGGCACCTGCAGCGTCAAAGGAGATGGCTAAAAATCCGGGGGACACGAATAATGCCAGTATAAATATTATACCATACAAAACCGTTAAAAACTTGGATAAAGAACCATTGAACACTATCCTCATCAATCCTACCGTCAGAAAAACGCCTACGCCAATTGAAACTACAATCAATATAGTGAGTGATGAAATCATGCCTGAGGTTACACCGCTTATCTGATTGGCTAATATTTGCAAATCCGGTTCTGCGATGGTTATTAAGAATCCGAGGATTAAGCCTGCGGCTCCCACCATCCATATCTTTTTAATCTTTGTGATGGAGGACCCCATAAGAGAACCTATAGGTCCTATTCCTAAATCAGCTCCGAATAAAAATATGGAAAGCCCTATGATTATGAGTATGGCACCAGTTATAAAGCGCAATATCAAGTGTATTTCCAATGGTGCCACAGTAAAGTTAAGTACTAGTACAATAAGGGTAATCGGAAGTACTGCCAATACAACCTCTTTAAATTTGTTGATGAGTACATTCAAATAATACCAGCATCCTTTCTGTATTATATTTTATGAAAAAAATATATTTGACTGAAATTAAATTTAAAAAATAATAAAGATATAAAAGCAATAGCAGATTTAGGTTGTTTTAGATTGATTTTAATGTTATATAACAGTTAATGAGAATTAAACCTTTGTACATCATCAATAATCATTTTATCTCGTTAATAGTCCTTCTTTTAATATATAGTATCATAGATGAGACCTTTTATCAATTTGTATAAATTAATATTTAAAAATATTATTGATGCTGGACAAGAACAAGTATAAATGATAAAATATTATGAAAGAATTCTTTAAGCTAGTCCTGTGAGGCTAGGAAGGAGGCTAATATTATGATGCCATTATTTTGTTATTTAAAATATCAAACAGTTGGTAGATAGTTTATCTATTGGCTGTTTTTTTGTATTCTTTAAACCTGCCCCGGGAGAGACAGGTAAGATAAGGAGGAGACGATTATGAAAGGATATTTGCTATTGGAAGACGGCAATATATTTGAAGGCAAGCTTTTAAATGATTTTGATACAATAGGTGAGGTTGTGTTCAATACCTCCATGACAGGGTATCAGGAAGTACTTACTGATCCTTCCTATTACGGACAGATTGTGGTTATGACATATCCCCAGATAGGAAACTACGGTCTGAATTCGGAATTCAGTCAGTCGGAAAAGCCCCATGTAAAGGGCTTTGTGGTAAGGCATATATCCGATATTGAAAGCAACTGCAAAAGTGAAGACAGCCTTAAGAATTTCCTGAATGAAAGCAATATACCCATGATTTACGACATCGATACAAGGCACGTAGTAAAGCTCATTCGGGAAAAAGGTGTCATGATGGGTGCCATAGTTAAAAATTTTGACGATATAGAAAATTTAAAAGAGAAAATACAAAATTACACCATAGTAAATGCAGTTGAAAGTGTAACCGCAAAGGATATTCATACTATAGGAAGCGGAAAATATCATGTGGGTCTTATGGATTACGGATATAAACAGCACATTTTGAAGAATCTATTGGACAGGGACTGTAAAGTAACTGTTTTTCCCTCAAACACTTCGGCTGACGAAATATTAAAATATAATCTTGACGGATTGATGCTGTCTAACGGCCCGGGAGATCCAAAAGAAAATAACTTCCCCATAGAGCAAATAAGAAAACTTATAGGCAAGTTTCCTATATTCGGAATATGCCTTGGCCACCAGTTAACGGCAATTGCATGCGGCGCCGATACACATAAGCTTAAATACGGCCACAGGGGGGGGAACCACCCGGTAAAGGATTTGACAAAGGATAAATGCTTTATGACCAGCCAGAATCATGGCTACGCTGTGGATTCAGAAAGTCTCAATGATGATATGGAAGTAACCCATATAAACTTAAATGATAATACCATTGAAGGTATAAGATATAAGAATCATGATACATTTACAGTGCAGTTTCATCCTGAAGCCCATGCAGGCCCCCAGGATACGGCATATTTGTTTGACGAATTCATATCTAAGCTGGAGGTGAGAAAATAATGAGGGATGGCGATATAAAAAAGGTGCTGGTTATAGGCTCAGGCCCTATTATAATAGGGCAGGCAGCAGAATTTGACTACGCCGGGGTCCAGGCCTGCAGGACTCTTAAGAGCGAAGGTATTGAAGTTGTCTTGCTAAACTCAAACCCGGCTACCATAATGACGGATAAAGAGATGGCAGACAAGGTATATATAGACCCCATAAACTTGGAAATTGTAGAGCAGATCTTAGATAAAGAAAGGCCGGATTCCATACTTCCTACCCTCGGAGGACAGACAGGCCTTAACCTTGCAATGGAAATGCATGAAAAGGGGCTCCTTGAAAAATACAACGTAAGGCTTTTAGGTACCGGCCCGGACGCCATAAAAAAGGCTGAGGACAGGGATGAATTTAAAAAGACCATGGAGGAAATAGGGGAGCCTATACCTTTAAGCACTGTTGTCAATACAGTTGAAGACGCTGTAAACTTTGTTAATAAAATCGGATATCCGGTAATTGTACGCCCTGCCTATACATTGGGAGGAAGCGGCGGCGGAATTGCATCCAATGAGGAAGAGCTCATAAGGATATGCAGCATAGGCTTAGAAGAAAGCAGGGTGCACCAGGTACTTATTGAGGAGAGTATAGCAGGCTGGAAAGAAATCGAATATGAGGTTATAAGGGATAAAAAAGGCAACACGGTAATAGTATGCAACATGGAGAACTTTGACCCTGTAGGAGTGCATACGGGAGACAGCATAGTAATTGCTCCTTCCCAGACCTTATCGGATATGGAATATCAGATGCTGAGAAACTCTGCAATTAAAATTATATCAGCCTTAAACATTGAGGGCGGATGCAACGTTCAGTATGCATTAAACCCTTTTAAATATGAATATAAGGTAATAGAGGTTAACCCCAGGGTAAGCCGTTCCAGCGCATTGGCTTCAAAAGCAACGGGCTACCCTATAGCCAAAATATCGTCTTTGATAGCAATAGGATATACACTGGATGAAATAAAAAACAGCGTCACCCGCAAAACCGTAGCAATGTTCGAACCGGCGCTGGATTATGTTGTTGTAAAAATACCAAGATGGCCCTTTGATAAATTTGTAAAAGCCGACAGGACATTATGGACTCAGATGAAGGCAACAGGCGAGGTAATGGCAATAGGCGATTCCTTTGAAGCAGCCTTTTTAAAAGCCATAAGATCATTGGAATTGAACATAAATCATCTGGAAACAAAACGTTATGAAGAATTTTTGAGTGAAGCCTTAATGGCAAGGATAAAGATTGCCGATGATGAAAGATATCTTGTAATTGCCGAACTTATAAGAAGGGGAGTAACCATTGACTTAATTTATGAAATAACCATGATAGATAAATGGTTTTTAAAGAAGCTCCAGGATATAATTGAAACAGAAGAGCATTTAAAAACTTTGAATGAAAAGGCCTTTGACAAGGAAATGCTTGTGAAATGCAAAAATATGGGCTTTTCAGATAGTGCAATAGCTTATTTTACAGGCATAGGTGAAGAAAAAATATTGAAAATGAGAGAAGAGTATAACATTTTTGCTTCCTACAGGATGGTTGATACCTGTGCAGGTGAGTTTGAAGCTTATACCCCTTATTATTATTCCGATTATAGGGGCAATAATGAGGCTTTGTGTACAAAAAATAAAAAGGTGCTGGTAGTAGGTTCCGGCCCCATAAGAATAGGCCAGGGAATAGAATTTGACTACTGCACAGTTCACGCTATTCTCGCCTTTAAAGAAAGAGGCTATGAGACAATAGTTATAAACAATAACCCTGAAACTGTAAGCACGGATTTTGATATATCAGACAGGTTGTATTTCGAGCCCTTGACATTTGAGGATGTATACGAAGTTATAAGGAATGAAAGACCGGATGGAGTAGTGCTGCAGTTTGGAGGTCAGACAGCCATAAAGCTTGCTGATAAAATAGGGAAAATGGGCATAAAAGTTTTAGGAACAACTCCTGAATATATAGATAAGGCAGAGGACAGAAAAGAATTCGACGCTATTTTAGAAAAACTTAAGATAAACAGGCCGGAAGGCTACACTGTATTCAATAAAAACGAAGCTCTTGATTGCTCTAAGAAACTTGGCTATCCTGTGCTTGTAAGGCCTTCTTATGTATTAGGCGGCAAAGGAATGGTAATTGCATATTCCGATTATGACATAGAAGAGTATATGGATATAATAGATGAGCAGGGAGAAAATGAGCATCCCATACTCATTGATAAATATATAAACGGCATTGAAGCGGAAGTGGATTTAATATGTGACGGCGAAGACATACTCATACCTGGGATAATGGAGCACATAGAGAAAACGGGAATTCATTCCGGAGACAGTATATCCGTATATCCGGCTTATAATCTTGAAGCCTCCGTAATTAAAAAAATGGTTGATTACAGCCGTGAAATCTCAAGGGCTTTAAATGTAGTAGGCCTTATGAATATACAGTTTATCGTGAAGTACGATGATATATATATAATAGAAGTAAATCCCCGTTCCAGCCGAACTGTTCCTTATCTTTCAAAAGTAACGGAAATACCCATGATAGACATAGCTGTAGGCTGCATGGTGGGGAATAAAATAAAAGATATGGGTTATGCTCCCGGCTTATGTGAGAAGAAGGGTTATTATGCCGTAAAGGTACCTGTATTTTCCTTTGATAAGCTTAAAATGGTAGAGCCGGGATTAGGCCCTGAAATGAAATCCACTGGAGAAGCCTTAGGGCTTGCATATACATTGGATGAAGCTGTGTTAAAAGGCATAGTTGGTGCCGGTATGGTAATAGGCAGTAAAAAGAAAGCTTTTATATCCGTTGCTGATAATGATAAGCAGGATGTCATACCTGTGGCAGATAAGCTGCACTCATTGGGATATAAGCTCTACGGAACATCTAAAACAGCTTATATATTGAATTTTAATCATGTTCCTTGTAATGTAATAGATAAAATAGGAAAGAGCAGCCGTATATTGGATATGATAAAAAACAGGGAGTTTGATATTATAATCAACACACCTACAAAAGGAAGAGAGCCTGAAAGGGACGGGTATAGAATAAGAAGGATGGCTGTGGAAAAGAAGATACCCATGTTGACATCAATCGATACTGCGGCTGCAATAGTGAATGCATTAAAATCAAATATAAAGATGAGTATTTTTGAAGACTTGTTTAAAAAGTAAGTATCAATAAGAATTCAATATATATAATTTTATAAAACATTTTACCTGTATAGCAAAGTTGTGCCGAATATAGTAATCTGAATTGGATTTAGACATAATTCGAATATTAGTTTTAGCTATATAAAGGCTCGAAATATGGAGAAAGTTGAAGAGGAGTGAAAAAATTCACTCCTCTTTTGATTTGCGTTAATAATACATATGAAAATTAAGGAAAAAAACCATATCTAATAATAATTTTTATCTAAATGTCAATGGTTCATATTGTTTTGTATTATTTAATGTTTTAGTACGATTTTTATTCAATTATAGCTGATTATAAAACCCTATGCTATTATAAAAATATCATAATCCATATTGAATAATGGATTTATACAAATCATATTTATCCAAATTGATGAAAATAAAGAGCAATGATATAAAACAGTGAGATAATAAGGTTAGAATGTCATTTATTATCGAAAAAGACTTTTATTGATTATTGTTATTACTTTAACTAATTCACAATGTTAAATATAATTAAAAGGTATGACAAATATTAAACAAATAATGATTTGATTACAATAACAAAGTAATTGATGTATCAAACTTTAAATTTAATATGTTTAATATAAAAAAGACCATTAAAAGCAGATATATCAATAATGTTTCTTAACCCTCATATTGTTATTCCCTAATACTTCTTACAGTAAAATATTTTGTTAATATAAAAAAATAATATCAACGTTGTAAAATATCATTTTTTTTCGCGATAATATGTTATTAATTTAACAATTATAATTTGATATTTCTACTTATTCAAAAAAGCAGAAATATCATGTGTAAATATAATTGCTAATATATCAATAGGAGGTTAAAGAATGAACGAGGTTTATATTTTAAGTGCATGCAGAACGGCTATAGGTTCATTTGGTGGCAGTCTCAAAGATATTCCGGCTGTAAAACTTGGTGAAACCGTAATCAAAGAAGCTATAAAAAGAGCCGGAATCACAGCAGAAATGGTGGATGAGGTTATTATGGGTAATGTGCTTCAGGCAGGTTTGGGGCAAAATCCGGCAAGACAAGCATCTGTTATGGCAGGAATACCTATTGAAAAACCTGCAATGACTATTAATAAAGTGTGCGGCTCCGGTCTTAAGGCCGTCAACCTCGCTGCTCAGCTGATCATGCTGGGTGATGCCGAGTGTGTTGTTGCCGGGGGTATGGAGAATATGTCCCTTGCTCCATATTTAATGAAAAGTTATAGATGGGGCGGAAGAATGGGTAATGGTGAAATAGTGGACGCCATGGTATTTGACGGGCTGACAGATGCATTTAATGGATACCACATGGGAATAACCGCAGAGAATGTAGCAGAAAAGTATGGAATAACAAAAGAGATGCAGGATGAATTTGCATACAGTTCGCAGTACAAAGCATCAAAGGCAAGAGAAGAAGGAAAATTTAAAAATGAAATAGTACCTGTTGCAATACCGCAGAGAAAGGGTGATCCGGTACTATTCGACACTGACGAATATGTAAAATCGGATACCACTGTTGAAAAGCTTACAAAGCTTAAACCTGCTTTTAAAAAGGATGGCACTGTAACTGCCGGAAATGCTTCAGGCATTAATGATGCAGCAGTTGCCTTAATTGTTGTCAGCAGGAGCTTTATAGAAAAACATGGGTTAAAACCTATTGTTAAAGTAACATCTTATGGATCAAAAGGGGTTGATCCGTCAGTTATGGGGCTCGGTCCTGTTCCTTCAGTAAAGGCAGCCCTTGATAAGGCAGGACTTACAATAGATGATATGGGACTTATTGAAGCAAATGAAGCATTTGCAGCTCAAGCAATAGCAGTAGCAAAGGAGCTTAATTTCGATATGGAAAAGGTCAATGTTAATGGAGGGGCTATAGCGCTAGGACATCCTATAGGTGCATCGGGCGCCAGAATCTTAGTTACGCTTATTCATGAAATGATTAAGCAAAATACAAAATATGGCTTGGCTACCCTTTGCATAGGCGGTGGAATGGGTGAGGCTACAATAGTCGAAAGAGACGATCTTTGTAAATAAAATACCCATTAATAGTTTAACTGGGAGGTTAATATTGTGGAAAATATAATAATTGAAAAATCCAACCATATAGGGATAATTACTATTTCCAGGCCACAAGCATTAAATGCTTTAAATTGGCAAACGCTCAGGGAATTGGACGCAGCAGTTGACGCCATAGAAAATGATAAGGATATTTACTGTGTTATCATTGGAGGCGCAGGTGACAAAGCGTTCGTTGCCGGAGCGGATATATCTGAAATGAAAGACATGGATGTGTTTTCAGGAAGTGATTTCGGTGCATTAGGAAACTGGGTTTTCAGAAAAATTGAGCTGTTAGATAAGCCTGTTATTGCAGCCATTGGAGGATACGCCTTAGGAGGGGGCTGTGAGCTGGCATTAAGCTGTGACATAAGGATTGCATCCGACAATGCCAAGTTTGGTCAACCTGAGGTCTCTCTTGGAATAACACCGGGATTTGGGGGTACACAAAGGCTCGCAAGGATAGTTGGTACCGGGAAGGCAAAGGAAATGATATATACAGGAGCCAATATTGATGCTCAGGAAGCTTTGAGAATAGGCCTTGTAAATAAAGTAGTTCCAAAGGAAAGCCTTAATGACGAGGCTATGAAGATGGCAGCAAAGATAGCAGGTAATGCGCCTATAGCTGTAAAACTTTGTAAAGCCGCCATTAACTATGGGATGCAATGTGATATAGACACAGCACTGGCTTATGAATCTTCAGTGTTCGGACAGTGCTTTGCAAGCCAGGATCAAAAGGATGCAATGACTGCATTTGTCGAGAAAAGAAAATTGGAAGGCTTTAATAATAAATAATGGAGGACTAACTATGGAATTAGGATTGTCAAAGGAACAGGAACTAGCTCTGCAAATGTTCAGCGAATTTGTGGAAAATGAAGTAAAACCTATAGCAGCTGAAATTGATGCAACGGAAAGATTCCCCCTGGAGAATGTAAGAAAGATGGGCAAGCTGGGAATGATGGGAATACCCTTTCCTAAGGAATACGGCGGGGCCAATGGAGATTATTTGACATACATTCTTGCTGTGGAAGAATTAGGCAAGGCATGCGGTACAACTTCTGTTATAGTCTCGGCTCATACATCGTTATGCTGCTGGCCAATATATAACTACGGCACAGAAGAACAGAAGCAAAAATATCTTCCCGGACTGTTAAAAGGCGAAAAGATAGGCGCTTTTGGATTGACGGAGCCTAATGCAGGCACTGATGCCTCCGGACAGCAGACAATAGCAAAATTAGAGGGAGATCATTATATCCTTAACGGGAGCAAAGTATTTATTACAAATGCAGCATATGCAGATGTCTTTATAATATTTGCCATGACGGATAAGTCCAAGGGTACAAAGGGTATATCCGCTTTTATCGTGGAAAAGGGCTTTGAAGGCTTCGAGATAGGCAAGTTAGAAGATAAGCTTGGAATAAGAGCATCTTCCACCGGTGAACTGATATTTAAAGATGTAAAGGTACCTAAGGAAAATCTTTTGGGCAAAGAAGGCAAAGGTTTTGGAATTGCCATGTCAACTCTCGACGGAGGAAGAATAGGTATCGGAGCTCAAGCTCTTGGTATAGCCGAGGGAGCCTTTGCAGAAGCGGTCAAGTATATGGGGGAAAGAAAGCAATTCGGAAAGCCCATTTCCTCATTCCAGGGACTCCAATGGTATGCAGCCGAGATGGCTACTGAAATTGAAGCTGCAAAATTACTGCTGTATAAAGCCGCATGGAAGAAAGAAAAAGGAATGCCATACAGTTTAGATGCTGCCATGGCTAAGCTTTATTGTTCCGAAACAGCAATGTCTGTAACGACAAAAGTGGTGCAAATATTCGGCGGATACGGCTACACTAAAGACTATCCGGTTGAAAGAATGATGAGGGACGCCAAAATAACCGAGATATACGAAGGCACCTCAGAAGTACAAAAAATGGTCATTGCAGCAAATGTGCTGAAATAGTGGGGGTGAATTAGTATGAAGATAGTTGTTTGTATCAAGCAGGTTCCGGATACCAATGAAGTTAGGATAGACCCGGTTACAGGGACTCTTATAAGGGAAGGAGTTCCAAGTATAATAAACCCTGATGACATGAATGCGCTGGAAGAGGCTTTAAGGATGAAAGAGACTTTAGGTGCTTATGTCACCGTGCTGACAATGGGGCCTAATCAAGCTGAAAAGGCATTAAGACAGGCACTGGCTATGGGCGCCGATGAGGCCATACTGTTATCAGACAGGGCATTTGCCGGAGCAGATACCTGGGCTACATCTCTTACACTTGCAAAGGCAATTGAAAAAATAGGTTATGATTTAATTTTTGCCGGCCGGCAGGCCATTGACGGAGACACAGCTCAGGTGGGTCCGGAAATTGCCGAGCATTTAGGATTGCCTCAGGTTACTTATGTTCAGAAAGTTGACATTGACGGTGAAATATTAACGGTTCAAAGAGCTCTTGAAGACGGTTATGAGACATTAAAACTATCCTTACCTTGCCTTCTTACGGCAATAAAGGAGCTTAACCAACCAAGATACATGAATATGTATGATATATTTACCTGCTTTGAAAAACAAATAAAATTTATGAGTGCAGATGACCTTGGTATAGACAAATCCAAATTAGGGTTATCAGGTTCACCTACTAAGGTCAGGGCATCCTTCACAAAAAGCCCTAAGACACCGGGAGAAAAAATAGACATGCCTCCTAAAGAGAGCGCAGGGGCTATTGCGGGGAAATTAAAAGAAAGGCAGCTAATATAGCTTAAGGGGGGTGTTGAAATGAGTAAGGAATATAAAGGAGTATGGGTATTTGCCGAACAGAGGGACGGAAAACTTCAAAAAATTGCTTTAGAGCTCACAGGCAAGGGAAGAGAGATAGCCGACAAGCTCGGTGAAAGCCTTACGGCAGTTCTTTTGGGACACAATGTTTCAAATCAGGCTAAATTATTAATTGAAAGCGGCGCTGACAGGGTATTGGTGGCTGACGATCCTCTTCTTAAGGAATATACCACCGACGGATATACAAAGGTCATATGCGATTTGATAAATGAAAGAAAGCCTGAAATTATGTTCATAGGCGCCACATATATAGGGAGAGACTTAGGCCCGAGAGTGGCGGGAAGAATACACACAGGGCTTACGGCAGACTGTACGGCACTTGATATAGATGGTGAAACTAAAAACCTGCTGATGACCAGGCCGGCCTTTGGGGGAAACCTCATGGCCACCATCGAATGCTCAAATTACAGGCCTCAGATGTCAACGGTAAGACCAGGAGTTTTCAGCGTTCCGGACACTAATGCAGGAAGAACCGGAGAGGTCGAAAACGTAAACGTAAATCTTGCCGATAAGGATATAAGGGCTAAGGTTGTTGAGATCGTTAAATCAGTAAAAGAGATAGTGGATATTACAGAGGCACAGATAATCGTGTCAGGAGGAAGGGGTGTCGGTAACCAGGAAGGATTTAGTATACTAAGAGAACTGGCTGAAGCCCTTGGAGGAACGGTAGGAGGTTCCCGTGCTGCCGTTGATTCCGGATGGATTGAAAAGAACTTTCAGGTTGGCCAGACCGGTAAGACAGTAAGGCCTAAGCTCTATATAGCATGCGGAATTTCGGGAGCTATACAGCACCTGGCAGGTATGCAGGAGAGCGATTATATAATAGCCATAAATAAGAACGGCGACGCTCCTATAATGGGCGTGGCAGACTTAGCTGTAGTAGGAGATCTATACAAGGTCGTACCTGAGCTTACAAGAGAGGTTCAGGCATTAAAAGGCATTCGTTAGTTAAATATCTTTTAATAAAAATTGGGAGGGGAAATTATGAAGGTTTGTGTTATCGGCGCAGGAACAATGGGAGCCGGAATTGCCCAGTGCTTTGCAAGCGGCGGATTTGACGTTGTATTGTGCGATGTAAAAGCTGAATTTGTTGACAAGGGATATGGCATCATAGAAAAGTCTCTTTCAAAGCTCGTTTCCAAGGGTAAAATGGAACAGTCCCAGATGGACGCTCTATTAGGAAGAATTAAAAAGACTATAGATAATAAAGACGCTGCCGACTGTGATCTGGTTGTGGAAGCAATTATCGAAAACATGAATGTGAAAAAGGAGCTTTTCAAAAACCTGGATGAAATTTGCAAACCGGAAACCATACTGGCATCCAATACTTCTTCGCTTTCAATAACTGAGATAGCTTCAGCCACTAAAAGACGGGATAAGGTTGTAGGAATGCACTTTTTTAATCCTGCTGCCGTTATGAAGCTTATTGAGATAATAAGGGGCATGGATACATCTAACGAGACTTATGAGAAGATAAAAGAGATATCCGTATCTTTAGGAAAAGACCCTGTTGAAGTAAAAGAGTTCCCGGGATTTGTAGTAAACAGGATACTTATCCCCATGATAAATGAAGCCGTCGGAATATTGGCTGAAGGCATTGCTTCAGCAGAAGATATCGACAAGGCAATGATGCTGGGTGCCAACCATCCCATGGGGCCATTGGCTCTTGCAGACCTAATAGGCAATGATGTAAATCTTGCTATAATGGAAGTTCTGTATACCGAAACCGGAGATTCAAAGTACAGGCCTCATCCTCTTTTAAGAAAGATGGTCAGGGGGGGCTATCTCGGAAGGAAGAGCGGAAAAGGTTTTTTTGACTATAGCGGAAAATAATTAAGATAAAAGTTTAATAAAACAAATATTTAAATAAAATTAAAGCCTTTTCTAATTAAGAGAAAAGGCTTTAATTTTATATTTTTAATCTTTAGTTTGGAGCTATTTATTTAAGTTTTATAAGCAGCTCGCAGGATTTTACTATTTGTCCTTCCGAGACAAATACGGTATCAATAACTCCGGCAGCTGGTGCAGATACGATAGTCTCCATCTTCATGGCTTCTATAACCAAAAGAGGTTGATGTTCCTTAACTTCATCTCCTTGTGCAGCTAAAAGCTTCAAGACGGTACCGGGTATACTGGCACCTACCTCTTTATTGTTTGAAGGGTCTGCCATCTTTGTGGCTTCAACAGCGCTCTTTGAACTTGATGCCGCTGCTTTATCCTTTATCTTTACTTCTCTCCTGTTGCCATCCACTTCAAAGACTAAGGTTCTTTTGCCTTCATTATCTAATTTTCCAATCTCCAACAGCTGTATTATCAATATCTTTCCTTCGGCAATTTCGGCCTCACATGTTTCGCCTTCTACCAATCCGTGGAAGAATATATCGCTTCCCAACCTGCTTAAATCGCCGTGTTCAATCCTGAAATTGAGGTAATCTTCATATACATCAGGATACAATACGTAACTTAAGCGGTGTTTCATGGAGGCGCTTAAGTTATATCTTTCCTTCAAGAAGCGGCCAACTTCCTCAAAATCCTCAGGAGGCAAAAGTTCTCCGGGGCGCACGGTAATTGGTTTATCACCCTTTAAAACCAATGCCTGCAGTGCTTCGGGGAAACCGCCCATGGGCTGGCCCATCATACCTTTGAAATAGGAAACTGCCGAATCAGGGAAGGACAGGTTCTTTCCTTTTTCTAAAATGTTTTCAGGCGTCAAGTTGTTCTTTACCATGAATATGGCCATATCGCCTACCATTTTTGAAGAGGGTGTTACTTTAACTATGTCGCCTACCATAAAGTTAACAGACCTGAACATTTCCTTTACTTCCGTAAATCTGTGGCCTAATCCGAAGCTTTCAACCTGGGGTTTTAAATTTGAGTACTGGCCTCCGGGTATTTCATAGCTGTATATCTCGGCAGAGCCTGATTTCATGTCCGATTCAAACTCTGAGTAAACGGGGCGTACTGCTTCCCAGTAATCAGATATGGTCTGAAGTTCATTTACATTCATACCTGTATCTCTTTTGGTGTTCTTAAGAGCAGCCACTATGGAGTTTAAGGCAGGCTGGCTGGTTAATCCCGACATGCTGTTAAATGCCGTATCTGCAATGTCGACTCCGGCATCTGCCGCCATCAATACTGTAGCAACTCCGTTTCCTGTTGTATCATGGGTGTGGAGGTGAATTGGTATTGATATTTCCTCTTTTAAAGTCTTAATAAGCTTATAAGCTGCGTGTGGCTTTAAGAGGGCTGACATATCTTTTATTGCCAGTATGTGAGCTCCGGTTTTTTCTATTTCTTTAGCCATATCCACATAGTATTTTAAATTGTATTTTTCTCTTTTATCATCAAGGATGTCACCGGTATAGCAAATACAAGCCTCGGCAATTTTACCCTGCTTTAATACTTCTTCAATGGATAATTTCATGCCTTCCAGCCAGTTTAGAGAATCAAAAATTCTGAATACGTCAATACCTGAAATGGCAGACTGTTTAATAAATTCCTTTATTACATTGTCAGGATAATTCTTGTATCCTACAGCGTTGGCACCCCTAAATAACATCTGGAATAGTATATTTGGTATTCTCTTTCTTAATTCCTCAAGCCTTGCCCAGGGGGATTCACCGAGGAATCTGTAAGCAACGTCAAAGGTGGCTCCGCCCCACATTTCAAGGGAAAACAAATCCTTTCCCACTACAGATAATTCCTTTGCTATTTTAATCATGTCCCTGGTTCTCATTCTTGTAGCTATCAAGGACTGATGGGCATCACGCATGGTAGTGTCGGATATAAGGAGCTTGTTTTGAGCTTTAATCCAGTCAACTAAACCTTTAGGTCCCTTTTCATCTAAAATGTTTTTAGTTCCGTATAATTTTTCGGGCATATTAATTGGCGGAACGGGAGGAACATCAAAATCCCTTTTTTCCCCTCGTGTTTTATTGACAACGGTTTCACCTATAAAGGTCAATACCTTAAGCTCGGTATCCGTTCTAGGGGTTACATTAAAGAGGTCGGGGTTATCTCCTATAAAACCAGTGTCGCATTCACCCTTTAAAAATTTTTCGTGATTTAATACATTTATAAGGAAATCTATATTGGTTTTGACGCCTGATATGGTCATTTCCTTGATGGAACGTACTGATTTTCTCACGGCATCATCAAAGGTTCTGGAGGTAGCGGATATTTTAACTAAAAGGCTGTCATAATAAGGGCTTATTACAGCACCTGCAAAGCCGTTTCCTCCATCCAGCCTTATACCGTAGCCCGAGCCTGAGCGGTATACATCTATTTTTCCGGTATCCGGGGCAAAATTATTTGAAGGGTCTTCAGTTGTCACCCTGCACTGTATCGAGTAACCTCTCGGAACTATATCGGCCTGGGATTTTATATCTATTTCCCTGGAATCCAAGGAATAGCCCTGTGCTATCAATATCTGATTCTGAACTATATCTATTCCTGTTACGTTTTCAGTAACGGTATGCTCAACCTGAATTCTGGGATTCATTTCAATGAAATAATGATTTCCATGGGCATCCACCAAGAATTCCAAAGTGCCTGCGCTTCTATAATTAACGGATTTTGCCAATTTAATTGCATCATTGCATATATCATCTCTCTTCTCTTGTGAGAGGGAAAAGGCAGGCGTGAATTCTATTACCTTCTGGTGCCTTCTTTGTATTGAACAGTCCCTTTCATGGAGATGAACAATATTTCCGTATTTATCCCCTAAGACCTGCACCTCAATATGTTTGGGACGTTCAAGATATTTTTCAATGAATATGTCATCAATTCCAAAGGCTTTCCTGGCTTCATTTTTTGCACTTTCATAAGCCTGGGCAAGCTCTTCTTCATTATTTACAATTCTCATACCTCTTCCGCCTCCTCCGGCAGAAGCCTTAAGCATTACGGGATAACCGCAGAATTTAGCATATTCCTTTGCTTCCTCAATAGAAGTTGCAGGTTTATCTACTCCAGGAATTGTAGGGACATTTACACTTTTCGCCGCGATTTTTGATTTTATTTTATCGCCCAGTTTTTCCATCATTTCTGGAGCAGGTCCAATAAACTCTATCCCTGCTTCTATACATTTTCTTGCAAATTCAGGATTTTCAGCCAAGAAACCATAGCCGGGGTGAATTGCATCCACTCCTTTTTTAACTGCCAGGCTTATGATTTCTTCAATATTTAAATATGCTTCAATTGGTCCGAGACCTTTGCCGATAAGATAAGATTCGTCTGCTTTTGTGCGGAAAAGTGAGCGTTTATCTTCACTGGAGTAAATTGCTACGGTACGAATACCCAGTTCATGACATGCCCTGAATATCCTTATAGCGATTTCTCCCCTATTTGCAGCCATTACTCTTTTAAACTTTTTAATCAATTTTGCAACTCCTTTCTCTGTTTCTTTCAATCTTCAATAATGCTATCGATAACGATATATATTAGAATATTATATCCTATGAAGTGGCAGAACACAATGATATTATGTGCTTTACTTATAAAAATTTCATTAATCCCAACAATAAATTTTAAAATATTATATATATATATTCTGCAAATTTCTTGAATATTTCCTGCATAATTTTCATGGATAAAATAGAAAGTATTGGTAATATATGATAAGTTCATTATGTAATAAAACTAGGATCAATTAGAGATAATTAAATTATATACAAAATGCGTAAAATTTACTTTCTGGAGGTTGTTATAATGGTAGACTTAAAGGCGTTAACAGATTCGGTAGGTGAACTTGATGAAGAGCGAGTGCTTAATGTGCTGGAAGATTTTGTAGCAAGCAGCCCATCTGAAGAAGAGGCACAAAAAGTTGTTGCGGCGTGTCAAAGCGGTATGGCAATAGTTGGTGATCTCTATGAAAAAGGCGAATATTTTGTAGGAGACCTTATATTTGCAGGAGAGCTTTTGACAAACGCTATCAATACATTAAAGCCTGTTTTAGGAAGCTCAAGCTCACAAAAGGCAGGAAAAATAATAATAGGCACCGTAGCAGGAGATTTGCACGATATAGGGAAAAATATATTCAAAAGCATGTCTGAGGCTGCAGGCTTTGAAGTTATTGACTTAGGAATTGATCAGCCGGCAAGCGCCTTTGTGGAAAAGGTGAAGCAAGTAAAGCCGGACATTGTAGGTATGAGCGGAGTATTGACACTGGCACTGGAGGCTATGAAAGAAACAGTTGATGCATTAAAGGAAGCAGGGCTTCGGGACAGCATTAAGGTTATCATAGGCGGAAACCCTGTTACAAAGGAAGCCTGTGAGCAAATCGGAGCCGATGCATTTACCACCAATGCCGCAGAAGGAGTAAAAATTATTCAGGGGTGGGTGAAATAATGAGTGATGCAAAAGCACTGCAGCAGGAGAGAACGGAAATATTTCAGGATGTATACGACAATAAAATCCCCAAAAGGGTTCCCATTAATATAGCCATGGGCTTAGAACCTACTGCACAGTTTGGCGGAATTGATATGACCTCAGCCCAGTGGAAGCCATCAATGGTGGCAGAAGCCGCCGATAAGCTCTGCCAGACTGTTTTCAGCGACGTATGCGTATTCAGCGGGTCTTTAAGGCTTCCATCCTTTTATCAGAGCGTTGATTCCCAATCTTTTGTAATGGGTTCAAATGGCTTCATTCAGCACCCGGAAGTAATAGGAATGGATCCCGAGGATTATGATTATTTGATAGAAAAACCCTATGATTGTTTGTTAGAAAGGGTAATACCAAGACAATATAAAGCCCTTGATATAAATGATCCCATAAGGATGGCAATAAACCTGACTAAATCATTCACGGCATATAATAATGATATGATGGAACTGGGTATGATAAGAAATAAGCTGGTAGAAAAATATGGATACTATCCCGGCGGCCCCATAACAGCCGGAGGATTTACAGAAGCCGCCTTTGACTTTCTGGCTGACCAGCTGAGAAGCTTCAGAGGAGTCAGTATGGACGTAAGAAGGATGAGGGATAAAGTTAAAGCTGCCTGTGAAGCCTTATATCCCATAGTGTTTAAAAAAGGACTGCCATCATCGGTATCAAATTATACCCACGTATTCTTCCCGCTGCACATGCCTACATTCATGAGGGAAAAGGATTTTGCCGAACTATGGTGGCCGACATTTAAGAGGCATTTGGAGGAATATGCTTCCCTTGGAGTCCACAGCAGGATATTTTGCGAGGATAACTGGGACAGATATGTAGATTATCTCTATGAATTGCCGACGGATACCTATCTGTATTTCGAATATGGTACTCCAAAATTAATCAAGGAGAAGCTGGGCAAGAAATTCATACTATCCGGATTTTACCCTGTAGGGCTTTTGAAAACAGGAACAAAACAACAGGTAATAGATAAAGCAAAGGAAATAATAGATATCATGGCGCCGGGAGGAAAGTATATTTTCACTTGGGATAAGAATCCATTGACCATAAACGATATCAACATTGATAACCTGGTGGCTTTGACGGATTTTGTCAGGGATTATGCCGTATATCAAAATCCCGGCCAAAAAGCAGGGATGGAATTTAACACGGAAGATTATAAAATTGCACCATCTAAAAAGCTTGAAAGCAAATATTTCACCACCTGGGATCAGTTTAAATCATCCCATCCCGAGGTATCGGATTTGGGAGAGCCTAAGCTGCAGGGATTGGAAGAGAGAGTATTCCAATTTTTAATGTATTTGCTGCTGTAAAAACAAAGGTACTTCAATTTGAAGTACCCTTTTTCATTTTATATAATATTAATAATATATAAAATTATTGATTTTGCGATTATTTGTTATACACTATTGTATATATATACTATACTATATATTGACATTTTAAACAATTCATACGTATAATATATTATGTTAGCTGTATTTAATGGAAGATTTTTAATATAAATCTTAATTATTCTTTAAGGGGGATTTGTCATGCCAATAAGGATAGCTATGAATGGATTCGGAAGAGTCGGAAGGGTACTCATGAGAATAGCAAAGGAGCAGTTGAATGATGATATTGAAATCGTCGCTATAAATGCCAGGTCATCTGTTGAAACCCTGGGACATCTTCTTAAATTTGATTCCAGTTACGGGCATTTCAACGGTACCATCGAATATGAAGAAAACGCACTTATAATTGATAACAGGAAAATAAGAGTTTTTTCAAGCAGTGATCCTAAGGAACTGCCGTATAAAGAATTAGGTGTTGATATAGCTGTTGACACAACAGGCGCTTTCACCAAGAGAAGCAAGGCTATGTCACATATAGAAGCCGGTGCAAAGAAGGTTATTATAACTGCCCCTGGAACAGATGAAGACATAACAATTGTAATGGGTGTCAATGAAGGTCAATATGAATCACCGAATCATCATATTATATCCAACGCTTCTTGTACAACCAACTGTCTGGCTCCCGTGGCTAAGGTCTTAGATGAAAACTTCGGTATAGTAAAAGGTTTAATGACTACAGTACACGCATATACCAATGATCAGGAAATTCTTGATAAAAGTCATAAGGATTTAAGAAGGGCAAGGGCTGCGGCTGTATCGATAATTCCTACTACCACCGGTGCTGCAAAGGCAGTAGGCAAGGTATTGCCCAGCTTAAACGGAAAAATTAACGGTTTTGCACTTCGCGTGCCTACCCCTACAGTCTCAATAACTGACTTTGTGTGCGAGCTTAAAAAAGAAGTTACAGAGAAGGAAATAAATGAAGCCTTAAAAAATGCATCACAAGGGAGCTTAAAAGGCATACTGGGATATTCCGACGAGCCTCTTGTTTCAGTGGACTACAAAGGGGATCCAAGATCATCAATAGTTGACGGACTCTCCACCATGGTTACGGGAAAAAATATGGCTAAAGTGGTTTCCTGGTATGATAATGAATGGGGATATACCTGCAGGGTTGCAGATCTTATAAATTATGTAGCAGAAAGATTATAATATTAAGGCAGGATTATTATGAAGCCTTCATACATTTGAGTATGAAGGCTTCATAATTTTATGTTATTAATTAAGAAAAAAACCTATTTTATGGGCTTATTTATGATATTATAGATATGAATTGTAATTGGGTAAAAGCTTATAAATTTACATGAGAATGAACAGTAAAAAACAGGAGGAATAGTATGCAAAATTGGATAACGGAATTTATGGGGCAGTTTGGATATCTAGGCATCTTTCTTTTGATTGCAATAGAAAATATTTTTCCTCCCATACCTTCGGAGATAATACTTACCTTCGGCGGATTTATGACTACATATACGAAAATGACGTTTTCAGGAGTAGTCCTATATTCGACGGCGGGTTCAGTAGGCGGTGCCATAGTGCTGTATAAAATAGGCCATTTGTATGACGGAAATAAAATGGAAAAAATAATAGACCGCTATGGACATATACTTAAGGTAAAAAATGATGATATCAACAAAGCCTCTTCCTGGTTCAGAAGATATGGCAACCAGGCAGTTTTTTTCTGCAGGATGGTTCCTTTAATCAGAAGCTTAATATCCATTCCTGCCGGTATGTCAAAAATGAAATTTACACCTTTTTTGTTATTTACCGTGGCAGGAAGCTTGATCTGGAATATATTACTGGTAGGCGCCGGCGCACTGTTAGGAGAAAACTGGCATAAAATTGTTGAGTTCATGGACATTTATTCAAATATTACATATTTTTTATTGGGAGCCGCAGGCATCATTATTATAGCTTTATGGGCATATAGAAGGAGAAGGATTAAGCTTAGAAAAGAACAGGAGTAATTACAGGCATATGAAAAGAGCTTTGCCGATATCAATATGGATAGCAGTAAAGCTCTTTATTAATATTAATTATGGATTGCAAAGAACTCTGACCATTCTTAAGCCTTCTATTTTTTTGATTCTTTCCACGACATCTGCACTTAAAGCAGCATCGATATCTATTATGCTGTATGCCAGCTCTTCTTTTTGATGAGTGAGCATGTTTGCTATATTTATTTTATTCTGAGCCAGTATGGTTGTAATCTGGCCTATCATGTTGGGTATATTGCTGTGGACTGTTGTGAGGCGTAAATTTCCGGAATGCTCAAGCTCACAGTCGGGGAAGTTTATAGAGTTTCTTACAGTGCCGTTTTCTAGAAAATCTTTTACCTGTAAAGCTGCCATTATAGCGCAGTTTTCCTCAGATTCGGGAGTAGAAGCACCGAGATGAGGGATGTTTATGACTCCTTCATGCTTCAAGAGCTCTTCACAAGGGAAGTCTGTTACATAGCAGGATAAAATACCCTTATCCAAAGCCTCCAAAACATCACAGGTTTCCACCAATTCGCCTCTTGCAAGGTTTATAAGGCGGGCACCTTTTTTCATTATGTTAAATTTATCCTTGTTAAACATGCCCTTGGTTTTTGAACTTAAGGGAATGTGTATTGATATATAATCCGACGTTGCAATGAGGTTATCCAGACTGGAAGCTCTTATTACATTACAGGATAATCCCCAGGCTGAGCTTATGGAAATAAAGGGGTCATATCCTATTACATCCATGCCTAAAGCCAAAGCGTCATTTGCCACCATTACGCCGACAGCCCCAAGGCCGATTACGCCGATTCTCTTGCCTTTTATTTCCGGGCCTTCAAATTGGGATTTCCCCTTTTCAACCAGCTTGCCTACCTCATCCCCCTTGCCGATTAGAGTCTTTGCCCAATTCATGCCCTGATATATGTGCCTTGACGAAAGAAAAAGGGCAGTCAGTACAAGCTCTTTAACGGCGTTTGCATTGGCTCCGGGAGTATTGAATACTATAATTCCTTTTTCGCTGCACTTGTCGATTGGGATATTATTGACTCCGGCTCCTGCACGGGCTATGGCTTTAAGGTTTGAAGGCAGCTCCATGTCAAGCATGTTGGCACTTCTAACTATAATTGCATCGGGATTTTCAACGTTTTCCGATACAGTATATTTATCTGATGGTAAAAGATCGAGTCCCATCTTTGATATATTATTAAGGGTTTTAACTGTATACATTCAAAGTCCTCCTATATATTTTCCTTTTCAAATTTCCTTATAAATTCCGCCAGCTTCTTTACTCCATCAATAGGCATAGCATTATAAATGCTGGCTCTTAAACCGCCTACGGAAGCATGGCCTCCAAGTGTTGTCAAACCCATCACTTCGGCTTCAGAGATAAATTTCTTGTTCAACTCATCGGTAGGTGCCATAAATGGTATATTCATTAATGACCTATCCTTTTTATTGACAGGGGAGGTAAATAATTTTGATTCCTCCAATGCACTATATAAAATTTCCGCTTTCTCCATATTTATCTTCTCCATTGCTTTTACACCGCCTAATTGGAGCAGCCATTCAAATACCAAGCCGGCAATATATATGCTGTAACAGGGAGGGGTGTTATACAGAGATTTACCCTTTGCCTGTACGTCATATCTTAGCATGGAGGGCGTGTTCTCAAAATGCTTACCTAGAAGGTCATTTCTTATTATTACCACTGTAAGGCCGGCAGGACCCATGTTCTTTTGAGCACCTGCGTATATGAGCCCGAATTTTGTGACATCAATTTCTTCAGATAAAATACTGCTGGAGTAATCGGCAACCAGAGGTACGTCGCCGGTATCCGGAAGGGTAGTAAAACGGGTTCCTTCGATTGTATTATTTCCGGTGATATGCACATAGTCTATATCTTTTGATATTGTATAATTTTCAGGAATATATGAGAACTTCTTATCTTCGGAAGAGGCAATAACATTGACATTACCGAATAATTTGGCTTCAGTCATGGCTTTTTTAGACCAGGAGCCGGTATTTATATAATCAGCGCTTTTATATTTACACATAAAATTCATAGGAACCATGGCAAACTGAGTAGAGGCACCGCCCTGTAAAAAAAGCACTGAATAACTTTCAGGTATATTCATAAGCTTGCGAAGGCTTGTTTCAGCATTCTCAATGATGGAAGCAAATGCTTTTGACCTGTGACTCATTTCCATAACAGACATTCCGCTTCCTTTATAATCAAGCATTTCTTCAGATGCTCTATTAAGTACCCATTCAGGAAGCATGGAGGGACCGGCAGAAAAATTATATACTCTCTTCATATGAATTCTCCTCATATAATAAATTTTTATAAAATAAAAAAGGGCAAACTGATGGTAAACCCCTGGGAATGTATAGTAAATAAGCATATAGATATGCATTATCTCTGTCCTTTTGCCTGAGAGATTATTTCTAAAAAAAGAAATTTGCCCCTTCGGCGCCAATCAATGGTCTCTCCAGAGGTTCGTCCTGTTGAAGTCTTTTTAACCCGTGAGTTTCACTCCTTTGGTGAGCTGCCAGTGTCATTTACGCGCAGCTGCTCTTCCTCAACAATCATCCGAATATATTGAATTGTATGTAATATATTAAGCTTAATTATAGTTTTGACAAGTAAAAGTGTCAAGGAATAGTTTGTTGTTTATTTGTAATATTTGTACACTTAGCCAGTATTGACTAAACTAAATCCATATTGTGAAAATATTGATTTGTTTACAAGCTATATGATATCATAAAATTTATATAGCAAATTTCATAAGCAATGATTTCAAATGGTATAGCCATTCGAAATATTATATTATTTAACTCATATTTGGTCTTTCACAGTAAAAGACGTAAAAAGGAGACTATAAAATGAAGGCACAGAAATTAAAATCCAATTTGTTTTTGCTGGCGGCAGCCCTCATATGGGGATTTGCGTTTGTGGCGCAGCGATTAAGCGTAGATTATATAGAACCCTTTACCTTTAACAGCATAAGGTTTATATTAGGAAGCATTTCTCTTTTGCCTCTTATTTTTTTTATGAGAAAGAAAAAAAACCATGAGCCTGACAATGAAAAGGGCAAGAAGAATCCGCTGTTTGCAGGAATCCTTGCCGGCAGCGTACTTTTTATAGGTGCATCATTGCAGCAAATAGGGCTTATTGAGACTACGGCAGGAAAGGCTGCATTTATCACCGGGCTGTACATTGTCATCGTTCCGATTTTAGGTATATTCTTAAAGCAATACGTGCGCTTGAGCACATGGATGGGTGTTTTGGTTGCTATAGCCGGACTTTACCTTTTATGCGTAATGGAGGACTTTACAATATCAAGAGGAGATCTATTCGAGCTCTTTGGAGCTTTCTTCTGGGCACTACATATAATTATAATTGACCGTTTCAGTGGGGAGGTAGATTCTCTGCTGCTCTCGTGTTTTCAGTTTCTAACTTGTGCGATGCTTAGCGGAGCTGCTGCTTTACTATTTGAAGACATAACCATTGAGGGGATAGTGGGCGCCGGAGTGCCCATTTTATATGGAGGTATTTGCTCAGTGGGAATAGCCTATACCTTACAGGTTATGGGTCAAAAGCATGCCGAGCCATCCCATGCGGCCATAATACTCAGCATGGAAACGGTTTTTGCAAGTCTTGGAGGGTTTATAATACTAAATGAAAATTTAGGCGCGAGGGGCTATATGGGATGCGCATTAATGCTTTTAGGTATGCTTTTGTCCCAGATGCAGAATTTCACCAGGAAGGAATCTATTGCTGTTAACTCTTAGCAGGAAGAAGGTTTTTTATATGCACAATTATCTTACTCAGGAAGCTATAAACAAGCTAAAGGAAGAAATAGAATATAGGAAAGTCGTATTAAGATACAAGATACTTGAGGACGTCAAAGAAGCAAGAGCCCATGGTGACTTAAGTGAAAACTTCGAATATAAGGCCGCTAAAAGGGAGAGGGGGAAAAACGAAAGCAGGATACGTTATTTGGAAAGAATGATAAGAACGGCTACTATAATAGAAGATAAGACCTCAATTGATGAAGTGGGCATAGGAAAGACCATAACCTTAAGATTTATTGAGGATGATGAAGTAGAAGAATATCATCTGGTTACAACTGTAGAGGTGGATCCTTTAAAAAATATAATCAGTATTGAATCCCCCCTTGGAAAGGCAATATATGGGCACAAGGCCGGAGATGAAATTAAGATACAATCTTTAAACGGAGAATATACTGTAAGAATTGAGAAGATCGCAATAACGGAGGGCAAAGATATTTAAGGAGGGGGCCCCCCTAACTGTTCCGATAACTGAAAGAGCTTTGATTTCGTTGATAAATGCTGGGAGACAGAGACATGAGAATTGGATAAGTCACGTTTCTCTCCCAGCATTTATTTGTTTTTTCTGTGTTGAAATTTGTAATATTTCTGTATATAATAAATGTCAGGCTAAAAGAAATAATACAAACGATAATAAAATAATTAAAAAACTGCAAAAGGTATTAACAACTTGTCGAATTTATGCTAGTATATAAATGCTTATATAAATAAAATAATAAACAAGATATTGCAAATGTAAAAGCAATGTTCGATAAGTGTTATTATTATATAAAGCATATTAAAATTTAATATTATTCCAGAAGCTTATTTTTCCATCCTTCTATATTAGGTGGAAAGTTAATTTAATTATAACAATTATTGCAGATTATTTTTAGAAAGGAGTTGAGTTTCTGGTTATTCCGTGAAGGATCGGGTTTAATAAGCAATTACAGCATTCATAATCTATTTTCTTAAGGAGAGTGTAATTAGATGAAAAAACCACTAAGTAAAGCCATAAAGACGTTCTATGGTGTTGGTGATCTTGGTTTCTCACTGATGACCAGCGTAGAACTCTATTTATTCGTATTCTTTCTAACAAATGTTGCAAAGTTTTCGCTGCCAATGGTTGCTCTTATAGGTTCCGTAACAAGTATAGTTGATGCAGTTTTATCTCCCTTCTATGGCGCTATAATAAGTGGTACCAAGCCTATGAAATGGGGACGTAACCGTTCCTGGATGCTTATTGCACCACCTGCGGTTGTAGTTCTGTATATGTTCCAGTATACAAAAATTGGACCGGAGCCAGTAGCTGCATTTTTAGTTTGTGCCGGATTTATTTTAAGTCATATTATTTGGAATATAGCTTGGGTTGGAAATGTATCTTTAATTTCAGTTTTGGCGAATAACCCTGAAGAACGTGGTCTTCTTGCATCAAGACGTGCAACTTACTCCGCTTTAGCTGGTGTGTTCTATTCATATATAGGTTCACCTTTGGCACAATGGCTGGGAGTTGTTACAGGTAATGAGGTATTAGGATATTCATTATTAGCAGGAATAATGGCCGCTACAATGTTAATTGGTTATTGGACAGTATTTAAAATCACTGATGGATATGAAGTAGAAGAAAATACAGCAAAAAGCTCGGCAGCTCCAAAAGCTGAAAAAGTATCCGGTGGAGTTATGTTAAAGATGGTGTTCCAGAATCCTCCGCTTCTCGTATTGTTATTAGGAGACTTCTTCAGATATATGGTTAACTTCATAATGACTGCAGCAGCAGCATATTACTTCACATACGTTGCGCAGAACATGGCTCTTCTTCCTGTATATCTCCTTATTGGAGCTATAGCGCAGGTTATAGGCTCATATGCAAGCGGACCCGTTGCAAAAGCATTATCTTCAAGGAATGCAACGGTGGTTGGACTTTTTGGTCTTGCTGCCTCATTGATTTTGTGCAAATTCGTAGCAATGAACGTAACTATGTTCTTCGTAGTAGTATCTGTTGTAAGGTTCTTCCTTGGAGTATTAACAGCAGTAATGGTTGCTCTTTACTCTGATGTTTCAGTATACGGAGAATGGAAGACCGGTAAAAATGCTACTCCGTTCATAATGGGATTAATGAACTTATCCCTTAAATCAGCTGTTATAGCAAGGGGTACAATAATTCCTATAGTATTGTCAGCGGCAGGCTTTGTTGCAGGAGCTGACCCGGCAACAGCATCATTAGAGCTTAAGAATGCCGTTATAAACGTATTCTTGTTCATACCTGGTATATTTGCTTTAATATCTGCCTTAATCTTGGCTATTGGCTACAGATTGACAAAAGAAAAGCTTGCAGGATACCAGGCAGAAATTGATAAGAGAAAAGCTCAGGCAGCTTAATAAATACTTCAATAAATATTATAAAGCCTCATGGACAGTTTACACTGCTCCGTGAGGCTTTTCTTTTGCATGCTAGAGTGTTAAAATATATTGTGTCTTATCCCTGTTTGTGGCGTTCGGATAAAAGCACTCCGCCCACACCTATGCTGTCAGCATCGTATTCGTTTATGTATATTGAAAAGGACTGCTTTGGTATGTTGGTCACTTCATGCATGGTTTGTGTGACCTTCTCTATTATCTCCTGTTTCTTTTCCTTAGTTTGCTTTGTCATTTCAATTTTAATAGTTGGCATTAAATCCACCTCCTTAATTTAATTTCAGTGTAAAGGATTATAGTATAAAAGGCAATATAAGGCAGGGAGTAATATAAAAAAAGTTGCTACGCAACTTATTGAAAGGGACATAGGCCCCCCTTCGACGTAAAAACGCCGAGGCATTTTACTGAGAACTCCCACTTGACAGCAAGGACGTCCCGTCCTTTTCAATCCTCGTTTTTATATATAGGAAAGAGAGCTTTCCTATATATAAAAAAATACTGCCGGAATTTTTCCGGCAGTATTTAAAATTATATCTATTCTTTATTACGCAGCTTTTCGTTTACCGAACCAATATCGGGACAGCAGTTTCTGAAGCCACGGCATTACGAAGTAATCAAGTCCTAAAGTTCTTCCGGCGCCGCCCATTAAAGCGATTCCGGCTGCTATAAACCATACTATTTCAAGTCCGGCCATAGCGGAGATTATGAAGTTTAAGCAGAGGAATACTGAAGCCGCACTGGCAAGGAATGTGAACAATCCGGCCAATAATGCAAGTCCGATAGCTATTTCCATACATACAATCATAATCTGGAAATAGAAGCCAAAAGGCTTTAATATTTCCATAAAGGCTGTAAAGAAAGCCGGTGGAGAGCTTATCAAAGGCACAACAGTGCTTGTTGATTCAGCAGCGGCTGAAGCACTTGAAGTCGCATCTAAAAACATTGGAATCTTAACTTCCTTAAACCATCCTTCGTTAACCTTGACCAGACCTTCATGGAGCCACATAGCCCCTGTAAATACTCTTAAGAAGAACAACCATAATGCGTTTACTTTAGCAGATAAATGACCGCCTAAGAATGATCTCTTGTCCTTCATATTGAAGAATTCGTGACGGAGATATTTAATGATTAAATAGAATCCGCCTACTCCGAAGAGGTAATGTAAGTTTACAAGGTGTTTAGTTGCCATTGCAAAGAATCCTGACATTTTCATTCCGCCAACATTGGCTACACAATAGTGGCTGCCAACTGAAACCATGAAACCGTGATAGTTTGATTTGAATGGTTTCTTTGTCCCCATTTCCATGTCAGCTATTATATTATGTGCTGCAGTTTCAGCTGTCTGAACAGCAGCTTCAACTATCTGAGGAAGACTTTTGGCCTGTCCTTCCTCAACCCAAGCACAGTCACCAACAAGGTAAACATTTGGTTTTTCGAGGGATTGCATATATTCGTTTGCATTCAATCTGTTTCTGTTGTTTACAGGAATACCGAATTCCTTAGCGAATCCGCACCCCTGGATACCGCAAGTCCAGATGAGAGTCTTTGTATCAATAACCTTGCCATCTTTTAATGTGATATTATCAGGTGTAACTTCAGTTATTGGGGAGTTTAACATAAGGTCAACGCCGTGCTTTGTAAGCCAGTTTGCAACCTTTTGAGCTCCGCCTTCATCCAGCATGTTAAGAATCCTGCCTACTGCTTCAACGTTAATAAGCTTGATTTCTTTAGGATCGATGTCATATTTTTTAGCTAATACCTTTGAGTGGTCAACGAGTTCACCAATCATTTCTATACCTGTGAAACCAGCACCTGCAACGATGAATGTAAGCATTGCACGCCTTTTCTTTTCATCTTTTTCATAACGTGCTTTATCAAACATATTTTCAATATGATGCCTGATTTTTAAAGCATCCTTCAAGGACCAAAGAGAGAAACCATGCTCCTTAACTCCGGGAGTTCCAAAGTATGCAGGTTCACTTCCTGTACCTATAATCAGATAATCATACTTATATTCTCCGTTAAGAGTAGTTACTACATTGCTGTCAGTGTCAACTTTTGTGATTTCGTCTATTACAAGATTGACTCTTGATTTATTAAAAATCTTAAATAAGTCCACCTGTACTGAATCAGCTTCAACTCTGCCGCCGGCAACTTCATGAAGCTCAGTCATAAGAGTGTGGAAGGGATTTCTGTCAATCAAAGTAATTTTAACACTGTGATACTTCTTATACTTCTTGCTGAGCAATTTGGCCGCATGTACGCCGCCATAACCAGCGCCCAGAATGACAATGTGTTTTGATGTCATTTCCATCATCCTTTCTTTTATTGTATAATTAATAAATTAACGTATAGTAAAATCACACTTTATTTTAACAAAAAATTAAAAAAAATTCTACTCAAATCTGTATTTTTCTTAACGAAATTCAAAATAAATATTAATATTTATAATTTTTGATTATAGTGAAAATGATTTTATATAGGATTCAATTTTAACACCGTATTTTATATTAAAATATGATATTAAATTAAATAGATATAATATCTTAACATAATAATTTTTGCCAATTTTCCTGGTGGGAAATAAAGCTCAATTAATATGTCGGCAAATTAGTGTTTATTTACTATCCCTTTTATTGATAATATATTATTTATCATTTGTCAACTGGACTATTTATATTCATATAAAACAGTATTTTGCCAACTATAAAATTTCACAGCTAATTTCATGATATAATGATTTCAATGGCGCAGCCATTTGAAATGATCTCGCATGAATTTTACGAGTAAAATTCATGATATAATTATACTATATCAGGTTTTTATGTCGCATACATTGGGTAAGCTCAAAATCTTACTGAAATCATTGGGATGGAGGGATGAAATTGACTTATAAAAGGCTGCTGAATAAAAATCAGGAAGTTATAAAAAAGTGGGAGCTCTTTGTAAGGGAAAATATATTGGATGCAGGAAGCATAAGGAGCGTAATTGCGGAATCCTGGGTAAGGTGCAAAGGCTATGCAATTGACCCGTATGACGGAAGCAAGCTGGTTCAGCTGACAGAACAGGAACTTAAGAAGAAGTATGATGAATTTATGCCTCTTCTTGTCACCGCAAAGCCATTTATGGGGAGCTTATATAAAATAATAGAGAATTCGGAATTCGTAATCCGTCTTACAGACAGAGAAGGATACGTTTTAGAGCATATAGGAGAAGAACATTTGATCAAAATATACAATCCACTAAGCTTGGGAGACGGCTATAACATAAGAGAAGAAATAACAGGTACCAATGCCATAGGCATATCCCTTATAACAGGTGAACCTATACAGGTTGTGGGAGGAGAGCATTATATCAAGCAATATCATGAATGGACTTCGTCTGCATGCCCAATTAAGGATGAGCAGGGGAATATTTTAGGGGTTTTAAGCATAACAGGAAGCTATGAACAGGTTCATCCTCACACCTTAGGAATGGTGGTGGCAGCTGCCGAAGCCATTGAAAAGGAGCTTAAATTAGAAAACTCCAATAGGAGGCTTAAGCTTATTAATGAACGGTTTTATCAAATAACCGAATCCATATCGGAAGGAATTGTAGCCATTGACCAAAGCGGCATGATAATAAATATGAACAGGTTTGCGAGAAAACTTTTAGGTTACGGCGAAAAAGAGGCAGCAGGCAAATATATAAAGGATATAATTGCTGAGGGAAACAAAGAGAACATAATTAATGACATAAGTCACGGTATAAAGTATGAAGAAGAGGAAATAAACTTAAAGGGTAAAAACGGCAGAAAGAAAATATGCATTGCAAACATAACTCCCATAAAGATAATATCAAATAAAGAATTAATTGGATGTGTCATAACCTTCAGGGAAAAAAGAGTAGTTCACAGTCTGGTTAATAAAATAGTCGGGGCAAATGCCAGGTTTACCTTTGATGATATATTAGGAAAGAGCCAGGCAATAAGACATGCTAAAAGGATGGCAAAGATTGCGGCTACCATGGATGCCACTATACTTCTTTTAGGGGAGAGCGGTACCGGTAAAGAGATGTTTGCCCAAGCCATTCATAACGACAGCAAAAGAAGGGATTACCCCTTTGTGTTCTTAAATTGCGGTGCCATACCAAGGGATTTGGTGTCAAGCGAATTATTCGGCTATGAGGAAGGGGCATTTACAGGCTCCATAAAAGGGGGAAGGGCAGGAAAATTTGAACTGGCTGACGGAGGAACAATATTTTTAGATGAGATAGGAGATATGCCTCTTGATTCACAGGCACATCTTTTAAGAGTATTAGAGGATCACAAGGTTGTGAGAATAGGAGGACATGATATAATTCCTGTCGATGTAAGGGTCATTGCCGCCACAAATAAAGATTTATCCAGGGAAGTGGAGATTGGCAATTTCAGGCGGGATTTATATTACAGGCTTAACGTTATGCCTATAAGCACTCCTAATTTAAGAGACAGAAAAGAAGATATAGACCTTTTGGTGGATTACTTCATAAAAAAATTCTGCGTCACAACAGGAAAGAGCATTAAAAAAATAAGCGACAGCTTTTACGGAGTCATGAACAGCTATGACTGGCCGGGAAATGTGAGGGAGCTTCAAAATGCAATTCAGCTTATATTAAATATTGCAGAGGACAACAGCACTTTGACAGATAATGATATACCCAATAATTATAAATACTCAATAAAGACCGACGGCTTTAAAATAAAGGGGCGGCTTTTAACATTGGATGAAATAGAGAAACAGGCCATAGAGAAAACCATTGAAGAAACAGAGGGCAATTTGAGGATGACGGCAAAAATACTGGGAATTGGACGCAGTACATTGTACAGAAAGATGAAGAAATACAATATAAATATAGAATATGTATTGACATGATACACATGATTCAAAATGAAACACATAAATCCTTTATCATTTAAAATTGTGTGCCGTAATGAAACACAATAAAAAAACATCAGCAGATAACTGCCGATGTTTTTTTATTGTGTTATTAAAGGCCCGCCTTAAAAGCCGCAGGAAGCCAGCTTAAATATGAAATATTTGTAAAATTCTTAATTGGCATAAAAATTGCTTTGAATATAATAAACTAAATTTTAAATTGGGGGAGATAAACTTGGGCTATTCAATTTTGATTTTCCTTCTCTACTGGATTGTATTATCCGAAAGATTTACCCTTGAAGGAATTTTAACCGGAAGCTTCATTGCCATGTTTGTTATTTTTATAAACAAGGCATTGAGAGAGGATTACAAACCCGGAATTAATTTTAACCTAAAAAAAATGACTTATGGAATCAAATATATTCTCATCCTGATTAAAGAAGTGATAATTGCCAATATAAATGTGGCAAAGGTAATTTTAAGCCCTGCTTTAAAAATATCTCCCGTCATGATAAAAATAAAAACGGATATAAAATCCGAATTTCTAAAAACTCTCTATTGCAATTCCATTACCTTAACCCCTGGAACCATAACTGTAATGACTGATAAAGATACATTGCTCATTCATTGCCTCAAAGAAGATTATGCAAAAGGACTTCAAAATTCAGAAATGAAAAATATTATTGCTAGGCTGGAGGGGAATATATGATAATGCTTTATGTTTCGATATTTCTTCTGTCCTTTACTATAGTGCTTTTGATAATAAGGGCAATAACAGGACCTAAGATCGGAGACAGGCTTATTGCTATAAATGCCATAAGCACAAAAATAATAATGCTTTTATTGATTATTTCATTTTTATTTAATGAGACTTATTTTGTGGATGTTGCCTTTATCTATTCTTCAATAGGCTTTTTAGCCTCCATTGTCATTTCCAAATACAATGAGTTTTTATCAAGGAGGGCCATATGAAAACTATAATTTCAAGCTTGTTCATAACGGCCGGCCTCTTTTATTTTTTTGTGGGAGCATTAGGGATTTTAAGGCTTCCGGACATTTTCACAAGAGCCCACAGCGCTTCATTATGCGATACTTTAGGTGCATTATCGCTGATAGTCGGCCTTATAATTTATTGCGGATTTAATTTTGTCAGCCTGAAAATGCTTTTAATAATCATCTTCATATGGCTGCTAAGCCCAACAGCCACACACCATATAATAAAGGCGGAATACTTAAAAGAGCCCTATAAACACAGGGAAATAGGAGGGACAGATGTTGAAGCTGTTTAATATAATAATGCTTTTGATTTTAATTATTGCTTCTGTTTCCATATCATTTTTAAAAAATTTAAACTTTGCTGTCATTGTATTTGCAGCAGCAAGCCTTATAATGGCAATTCTGTGGCAGCAGTTAAAAGCCCCTGATCTTGCCATAACAGAAGCTGCCGTAGGTGCGGGAATATCCACCATTTTATTGGTGCTCACACTTAAAAGAATAAACGGGGTAAAAAAATGAAAAGAATAATTGCAATTATAACGGCATTTATATTGATCTGCATACTTTTGACAGGTATTTATGAACTTCCCTCCTTTGGAAATAAAGATAATCCCTCCAATAATGAAACAATGAAATATTATATTGAAAATGTAGTTTTAGATACAGGAGCGATAAATATTGTCACCGGAATAATACTCGATTACCGTGCTTTTGATACCTTCGTGGAAGCCAGTGTTTTATTTACTTCTGCTTCAATTGTAATTATGCTCTTGAAGGGGGGAAGCAAGGGCTATTTTAAAGATGCCGAATTTAAAGGCATAATATTAAAGGAAATAAGTGCAATCGTAATTCCCCTTATACAGATTTTCGGATTATATGTTATATTTTTCGGCCATTTAGGCCCGGGAGGAGGCTTTTCAGGAGGTACCATATTAGGAGCCAGTCTTATATTGATTCAGCTTGCCTTTAAGAAAGATAAGATAAATGACAAAGCATATAATGTTTTTTTAAGGCTGTTAAGCGGCGCCGCCATTTTATACGGAGTTATGAAGGGATATTCCTTCATAGCAGGAGGAAGCCATTTGCCTTGGTGGAAACCCTCCTTAGGCACTCCCGGAGATATTTTAAGCGGAGGATATATTCTGCCATTAAATATTATCGTAGGTATTATCGTATCAATTACAATGTATTTCTTTTATATGCTCTTTGACAGGGGTGATGTTTAGTGGATGTCTTTTTTAATAATTATTTCGAGACGGCGGCTATGATACTTTTTGGAATAGGGTTTACCACCCTTTTATTAAACAGCAACCTCATAAAGAAAATCATTGGCTTTAATATAATGGATATGGCAATTTTTCTCTTCTTTATAGCAAGGGGATATATTGAAGGAAGGGATTCTCCTATTATAGTCAAAGTATTTAAGGGAGCAGAAGGTTATATAAACCCCGTTCCTTCGGCATTAATACTTACAGGTATTGTGGTTTCTGTCAGCACCACCGCTTTTGCCCTGGCACTGACCTTGAAGCTTCATGAACAATACGGAACTGTTGATATAGATGAAATATCAAATGTAGGGGAGGAATAATCTTGGACATAATAAAGAGCTTTCCGTTACTTATTGTGCTTACACTTTTCATTTCGTCCTTTATTCTGCTTTTAATTAAAAAAGCAAAGGCGGCAAAAACAATAAGCCTGCTTTCATTATCATTTGCCCTGCTTTTATCAGCTATCCATATGGTATTCGTGTTAAGGGGGGGGTCTTATTATTACAGCATAGGTTATTTCAAGTCACCCTTTGGAATAGAGTTTTATATTACTTCTATAGAAGGGATAATGTTTCTTTTATTCTCCTTTGTATCCCTGATGGTAATTTGGTATTCGGCTTACAGTATCGACAAGGATATAAAGGAAACCCATATACCTTTGTATTATCTTTTAATAAATATATTGATAGGCTCTCTTTTGGGAGTGGTATTTACAAACGACATTTTCAACAGCTATGTTTTCATAGAGGTGGGGACCCTGGCGGCCTGCGGTATTATTGTGGTTAAGGATAAGAAGGAAAACATAAAAGCCACATTAAAATATTTATTTATGAGCTGCTTAGGCTCAGGACTCATACTCATGGGGATAGCCTTCCTATATACCATGACGGGACAACTCAATATGAGCTATATTCATCAATCCATTATAAATGTTCAGGAGGATTATAAAAGGACAATTCTTATAACCCTGAGCCTTTTCACTGTGGGATTGGGAGTAAAAAGCGCCATGTTTCCCATGCATAACTGGCTTCCGGATGCCCACTCCAGTGCTCCCGCACCTTCAAGTGCCATATTGTCTTCACTGGTTGTCAAAGCCTATGCCATACTTTTGATAAAGGTACTGTACAGGATATTCGGCTTAGATATAATAAACCAATTCCCCGTATTAAGGATAATACTCATATTAGGAAGTGCAGGCATGATAATGGGATCTGTCATGGCTATTTTTCAGAAGGAAATAAAAAGGGTGATTGCCTATTCTACCGTCGCCCAGATGGGCTATATATTCATGGGAGTAGGTATGGGTACTGAACTTGGTATCTCTATTGCATATTTTCACATAATAGGCCACGCCATCACAAAAGCAGCTTTATTTTTGACGGTGGGCTTTATGATTGAGCATACGGGAAATAAAAAGATAAAAGACTTTCACGGTATAGGAAAAAGGCTGCCTTTAACTTTAAGCCTTTTTACAGCAGGTGCTTTATCCATGGTAGGGATTCCTCTCTTGCCCGGATTTGCAAGCAAGTGGAATTTTGCCCTGGCTTCCATTCACAAGGGGGAATTGACTTTAATAGGTGTAATATTGATAAGCAGTTTGCTTAATGCTGTATATTATCTTCCCATAGCTATAAATGGATTTTTCGGAGAAGAGCAGGAAAGCGAAAAAGAAATTATAAAAGGCATTTTTTTAAAGGAGCTTTTGCCTGTTGTGATACTTTCCTTATGTATGGTGTATTTAGGTGCCGCATCGGAAGGAATCATCGAATTAATAAATATGGGGCTTATATAGGTGGAAAATATGAGTATATATTTTAAAGTAGATAAATTAGGGATATTATTTTCCTTGCTGGTAACCATCCTCTTTATATTAACCTTTATTTATTCCCTGGAATATATGAAAAAGGAAGGAAATATAAAAAGATTTCTATTCTATCTTTTATTAACAGAAGCTGTGGTTTTAGGAATTGCTTTTTCAGGTAATTTAATGACTCTATATGTATTTTATGAAATATTGGCATTAGTTACCTTTCCTCTTATAATTCACAAGGGAAATGGTGAATCAAAATATAACGGCAAGAAGTATCTTTTTTATTCCTTTGGAGGTGCGGCATTAATCTTATTTGGAATGATTGTGCTCTACAGCCTGACGAAAAGTACAGAATTTGCACCTTCGGGAATTGTTAACAATCTGCCATCAAACAACAGGGAGCTTTATATCATAAGCTATATATCCATGTTTTTAGGCTTTGGTGTAAAAGCAGCATTAGTACCCTTTCATTCCTGGCTTCCGGCAGTAATGGTGGCCCCCATTCCGGCCAGTGCATTTTTGGATGCCGCAGCAGTTGTGAAATCAGGAGTTTTTGCAATCATAAGAATGAGCTATTTTATATTCGGAGCTGAAGTTATATCGGATTTTTCAACAAACAGCATATTTTATATTTTTATTTTACTGTCCATAATCTTGGGCTCTTTTTTGGCACTACACCAGAAAAATATTCAACGACGTCTGGCTTATTCCACCATAAGTCATTTAGGATATATACTTTTAGGTATTGTAATGATAAATGAAGACGCTTTGATGGGAAGCCTTCTTCATATGGTCAACCATGCATTTATTAAAATAAATCTTTTCTTATGCACAGGCGCCATCATCTACATGACAAATAAAACCCGTACAGAAGAGATAAGGGGAATAGGGAAAAAGATGCCGGTGACCATGGGCTGCTTTACCGCATCAGCCATTTCCTTGATAGGCATTCCGCCGGCCAATGGTTTTGTCAGCAAGTGGTATCTGGCTTTAGGCGGACTTAGCTTGGGAAGGTGGATTTTTCCTCTGATACTCCTTTTAAGCGCTCTTTTGACAGCCTTGTATATACTGCCAATCATCACACAAGCTTTCTTTAAAAAAGGAAATGATGCTGTCATTGACATAGGAGAAGCTCCGCCAATGATTTTACTGCCAATTATGATAATCACTGCCATAATAATAGTTTTGGGGCTGTTCCCAAATACCCTGATAGAATTTATCGAAAAAATACTGTTGCCATTATTCTAAAAAGGAGGCAGAACTTTGGAAAATATCATGCTTTTTTCCGTACTCATACTTCCCTTTTTAGGTTCATTTGCAGGATATCTCTTGGGGAAGAAAAGCGAAAAGTGCAGAAATTTATTTTACATTATAATATCGGGTGCAATCCTTATTCTTTTGGTTATGCTTTACAGATATGTATACGCCGAAGCCATCGATATTTCAATCCGACATATAATGGGCACAGGTCTTCACTTAAGACTTGATTTATTCAGATATGTATTTTTGCTTCTGGCCTCTTTTCTATGGTTTTTAGCCCTTTTGTATTCCTTGAAATATCTCATAGGCTACAAAAACAGAAACAGAAACAGGTATTATTTTTACTTCATGCTTACCTTGGGAAGCACCATAGGTTTTTTTATTTCCGAAAATCTATTAAATCTCTTTACCTTCTTTGAGGTGATGTCCTTTACCTCTTATGTCCTTATAATTCACGATGAGGATGATTATTCCCATGATGCAGGAAACACTTACATGGTTACGGCAATAATAGGTGGATTGACCCTTTTAATGGGATTGTTCCTCTTGTATAATTATACCCAAACACTGGATATCAGCTTGCTTCATGAAGCCGTAAAAGACATGGGCAGTATAAAATATGTCATTTCAGCTCTTATGATAATAGGCTTTGGAGTAAAGGCAGGGATGATTCCTCTTCATACCTGGCTTCCAAAAGCTCATCCTGCCGCACCGGCACCTGCCAGTGCAGTTTTATCCGGAGTGCTTTTAAAGGCAGGGATTTTCGGTATAATACTGACCGCAGATATAATGCTTAAAGAGGATTTTTATGTTTCCATGGTCATATTTTGTGCAGGACTTATTAATATGTTTTTAGGCGGCCTCTTGGCCATGCTTCAAAGGAATATAAAGAGAATACTGGCTTACAGCAGTATAAGCCAGATTGGATATATACTGGTTGGTGTTGGCCTTACAGGCATTTTAAAAGAACATAATGCCATTGCCGTATACGGAACCCTTTTTCACATAATAAACCATGGTATTTTCAAAGTGATGCTCTTTATGAGCGCAGGCATAATATACATGGTGCTGCACGAATTGAGTATAAATGAAATAGGAGGCTTCGGAAGAAATAAAAACATACTTAAAGCCGTATTTTTAATAGGTATGTTTGCCATAACCGGCATGCCGGGCTTTAATGGATATGTGAGCAAAACCCTTATTCACCATGCACTGACGGAGGCTTACCATATATATCACAATTTTATTTTTAAGGCGGCGGAAATGGTATTTATATTAAGCAGCAGTTTTACAACAGCCTATCTTTTGAAAATCTTCATGGCAGTTTTCGTAGATAAGGGAAAAAGGGATTATAAGGGTGTAGCATATAACGCTTCTAAAATCATTTACCTTCCCTTGATTACTTTGTGTGTAGCTATAATATATATCGGCATATGGCCTAAAGATATATTATATTTAATAGGCGGAGCGGCAAAAACCTTTGGCGTTAAGGAAATAGAGGTTCATTTTTATGCCATGAAATCGGTCTTGGATTCACTTTTAATTAATTTCCTTGGAGGTGCAATTTATTTCTTATTTGTAAGGAAGCTTTTAAGAGAGGGAGAAGGGAATTTCAAATATTATATCAATCCTGCATTAAACTGGTTCAGTATTGAAAGGGATTTTTACATTCCGGCAGGCAAAATACTTTTTTTCCTGGGCTCCCATGTGTTTAAATTTATTGATGATGCCATTTTGAATTTAGCCCTTTTTTTTGTCAAAGCCTTTCATGCATTAAAAAAGCTTAATGAGGAAAGCCTTAAAAATTATATACATATGATAAAGGAGAGGTCATACACATATTTTGAGGGGATGAAACCCAAGGCAATTGCTTTGGCTCGTAAATTAAACGGCATTACAAGCTCCGTATATATATTTGCCTATGTACTAGTATTATTTTTATTGATTTTGATAATTTTTTAAAGCATTGGAAGACCAATGCTTTTTTATATACTATAAGTTTGTTAAAATATTAAAGGTTTTAAAATTTAGACAAGCAGTAAGGATGATATAAATGAGTGATAAACTTAAAGAAGATTTAATAATGGAAGTAAGCAGCATAAATATAGAAAATGAAAAGTCCCTCCATGCCGGCTTAAAACGCTGGTATTCAAAAGCTGGAGACAGGTTTGAGGTCAAGGTAGACGGATGTATTATAGATATTTTACGGGATGATTTGCTAATTGAAATTCAAACAAAAAACTTTTCAGCAATAAGCAATAAATTGAGAAAACTTGTTAAAAATCATAAGGTAAGGCTTATATACCCAATACCTGCAAAAAAATATATAGTTACAATAGATGAAAAAAAGACTGTAAGGCGAAAATCCCCTAAAAAAGGGAGTATATATGATGTTTTCAAAGAGCTTATAAGAATTACGGATTTAATTGCCAATGAAAATTTTGAAGCAGAGATACTCTTAATAGAGGAAGAGGAGATAAGAGTAAATGACGGAAAGGGAAGCTGGAGGAGAAAGGGCATAAGCATTGATGATAGAAAGCTTGTTAATGTCAGGGAAAGTATTATTTTATGCGGCAAAGATAATTATAAAAATCTTCTGCCCCTTGACTTAGGAGAGCCCTTTACTAACAAAAGCCTTTCTAAAAAGCTTAAAATTTCCATATCCAATGCTCAAAAAATGACTTACTGCTTAAGAAAGGCAGGAGTTTTACATATTTTGGGAAAGAACGGAAATGAATTGCTTTTTGAATTAGACTAGATAGCACAAAAATTTTTTTCATATACGTATATTTCTTTGCAGTATGTTATAGAATTCTTTAAGAGGGCTTGTACATAAAATTTACTGCGTATAAAATAAGGCCGTGTAAAGGAGGTAAGTATGGAAAAAAAGGATGGCACTAAATTTAGAAATCCCAATATATATAAAAAAACCATCACTGTTTTACTCATCATAATCATAATGCCCATGTCTGCTGCATTTGGCATTGTAGCTGCTTACATAAGCGATGCATCCTATGTTGATACAGCCAATTTTATGGGCAATTTGAAGCTCACAACATATATTTACGATAAGGACGGAAATTTTATAGAAAGCCTTCATGGCGTTGAAAACAGGGAATACATAAACATAAAAAATATACAAAAACATACCCGAAATGCCTTTATCGCCATTGAAGATGAGCGCTTTTTGAAGCATTCCGGAATAGACATAAGGCGTATTTTCGGAGCCCTTTATGCGGATTTGAAATCCGGAAGGTATGACCAGGGTGCATCCACCATAACCCAGCAATTAATAAAAAATACCATATTAACGAGAAAAAAAGAGATGAAAAGAAAAATCCAGGAAGCTTATCTGGCATTGAAGATAGAAAGTGAGCTTTCAAAAGACGAGATACTGGAATATTATCTAAACACCATTTATCTAGGTGGAAATGCCTATGGACTTCAGGCAGCCTCCCAGTATTATTTCAGCAAGGATGCATCAGAGCTCTCTTTAGCTGAAAGCGCATTGATTGCAGGTTTAACTCAAAGCCCCTCAAAGTACAATCCATATCTTAATGGAGACAGTCCAGAAGTTTATAAAAACAGGCAATTGACGGTGCTTTCAAAAATGCTGGAGCTTGAAATGATTACTCAGGAGGAGTATGAAAAGGCAAAATTAGAAGAGCTTAATTTTAAAAAAAGGGACAGCAATTCAAAGATAAAATATCCCTGGTTTATGGATGCGGTAATAAGGAGCATAACTACTGACTTAAAAGCAGAGTACAGATATGAGGAGGATGAGATAATACAGCTTATATACGGCGGCGGCCTTAAGATATATACAACACTGGACCCGAAAGTTCAGGACATTGTAGATAAATCAGTAGATGATCCTAAATATTATCCCCAGCTTAAAAAGGATGTGGCTGTGTGGGGAAAGGATGCCATAATTCAGCCCCAGGCGGCAGTTGTCATAAACGATTATAAGACAGGACAAGTGAGGGCTGTTTCTGGAGGCAGGGGAGAACAGCCCTTCAGGTCACAGAACAGGGCAACGGACCCTACCTTTGCAAGGCAGCCGGGATCTGCCATGAAACCTATCGCGGTATACGGTCCTGCCTTTGACTTGGGATATTCAACAGGAAGTGTAATCGATGATTCTCCTTTTAATTCCTATGAGGCATCATTGGCAGCTGGATGGCCCAAAGAAGGTCCTAAAAACCATGATGGCAGGTACAGAGGCTTAACCACCATAAGAGAAGGGGTAAAATGGTCCTCCAATGTCATGGCTGCAAAGCTAATATTGGAAATTGGAAATGATGCCAGCACGGAATACATAGAAAAATTCGGAATATCAACCCTTGTTCTATCGGGAAGCAGCAACGATTTAGGTCCTGCAAAAGCTTTAGGAGGCTTAACAAAAGGAGTTACACCCCTTGAAATGTCTGGGGCTTATGGTGTTTTCGGAAATGGAGGTACATATATTGAGCCTATTTTATACACCAGGGTGGAGGACAGCGACGGCAATATTTTGCTTCAAAAGGAACAGCAAAAGCATGAGGTAATATCTCCCCAGGCGGCTTATATGACCATTGACGTTTTAAAGGAAGTTGTTAATGGCGGAACGGGTTCGGCTGTAAAAAGCAAGGGAAACTTCACCTCATCGGCATCAGCAGGAAAAACAGGTACTACAGAAAAAGGGGCGGATGCATATTTTGCAGGACTGACTCCCTATTATTGCGGTGTCATATGGATGGGGCACGACAAGCCCAGTATAAGCATAAATGCAAAAAGCACCGAGACAGCATGGATGTGGGGAGACATCATGAGGCAGATACATACAGGCTTGGAGACCAAGGATTTTGAAATGCCGGAAGGATTGGTAACGGTTAAGGTGTGCAGGGACTCGGGAAAACTTCCTACGGAATTATGTCTTAAGGACCCCAGAGGAAGCAGGGTAATAGAAGAACTGTTTACAGAGGATAACGTGCCTTACGATACCTGCAAAACCCATGTTTCAATCAAAGTGGATATGTTTACCGGCAGGCCGGTCAATGAATTTTTTTATCCTTTCTTTACAGAAGAGAAAATTTATATTAAAAGATACCAGCCGGTGGATGACAGGGTTGAGGATTATGAATACCAGATACCCAATGAGCTTAATGATATGGGATATTAAGAAGAAAAAGACGGAATAATGAAGGGGCTGTTGCGTTTTAAACAACGTAATGAGCATTGTGAGAGTTCTTTAAAAGTTCTTGGTGACGCTGCCGCAGAAAATACTTAGAATTTTAGATTGTTTGAGCATAACGAGTTATCAAAATTCTTGTGTTTTCAAGGCAGGGAGCCTTAAAACTTGCAGAACTCGAACATAGCGAATGCAGTGTTTAAACGCAACAGCCCTAACTTTGTATCCTCAATTTATGTCATACTGGCCTCTGCTTCACTGATTAGCTGTTTTATAAGCTCTTTTACAGTAGTCATTTTATTTAATTTATAGGAGTTGATTCCGGTAAATATGAGGCCTTCGCTGATATTGCCACGAACAGCTTCAATTAAGGCCTTTGATATGCAATAGGGGGTTGTTGCCGGATTACAGGGATGAAGGCAGCTGTAACATTTTTTTACTGGCTTTATGCCTTCTTCCAGGGATTTTATGAAACTGTTTCTAATAGCTCGTCCCGGCATTCCTACAGGGCTTTTAACCAGTTGTATATCATCCTCACTTGCATTTAAGTATGCGGTTTTAAAATTGATATCGGCATCACATTCCTCTGTCACTACAAATCTTGTTGCCATCTGAACGCCGGAGGCGCCTATGGAAATATATTTTGCTATATCTTCTCCTGAAAATATGCCGCCTGCCGCAATTACGGGGATGAGCTTGTTGTACTTTTCTCTGTAAGGCTTTATTGCTTCTAGTACATCCTTGACTATATTTGATAATACCGGTTTTTTTTCGTTTTGAAGCTCTTCAACGGAAAAGCCTAAATGCCCGCCGGCATCAGGGCCTTCAACTATTACCATGTCCGGTGCGTAATTATATCTTTTATCCCATAATTTCGATATAAGATAGGCTGCCTTTCCCGAGGAAACGATGGGGGCTATCTTAGTTTTTGTGCCTTTTATGAATTCGGGAAGTTCTTTTGGAAGACCGGCGCCGGATACTATAAGGTCAATTTTTTCTTCGATGGCGGCTTTGACCATTTCCTTATAATTGTTCATGGCTACCAGAAAATTGACGCCTAATATGCCGCCGGGGCTTAAATGCCTGGCCTTATTTATCTCTTTTCTTAAGGCACGGAGGTTGGCCTCCTTGTTGTTGGTTTCAAAATCAGGCTCATTAAAGCCTATCTGAACTCCTGAAATAACGCCTATGCCGCCTTCATTTGCCACAGCCGAAGCTAATTTTGAAAGGGAGACGCCGACACCCATGGCACCCTGTATTATGGGTACCTTTGCCACCAGATTATCTATTTGTAAAGAGGGCAATTTCATATGATCAACTCCTTGGAAACTTAAGCTATTAATCAGATTATATATATAATACTAAAGCATGTCAATAAATCTTAGTACCAGGTAATAAAAACATTAAAATTATTTTATGCTATATGCACTACCTTTTTTTATTTTCAAGTTTGATTGATATCATACCGTATACTATCAAAAGAAATCCCGATAATAGGGGTATGACTTCCTTAAATAAAGGAGTGGTGTATAGGGATACCAGTTTATCATTAAGCATCATTTCCAGAGCAGTTTTTACAAGTACCCCTGCACCTAAGTAAATGGTCAGCGTATATTTATTTATAAGCTTAAGTACAATTTTTGTTCCCCAAAACAATATGGGAATATTAAAAAGCAGGCCAAATATTATAAGGCTGATATCGCCTCTGGCTATGCCGGCTATGGCAAGTACATTATCTATGCTCATTGTTATGTCGGCAGCTATTATGTTATATATTGCCTTTATAAAGCTTTTTTCAGGCTTTGCATAAGTTGTGCTGCCGCCTTCCTTTTGATTTATAAGGTCATAGGTTATTGATAACAGCAATAACCCTCCTAACAGTTTTATGGGCAGCCATTCTATGGCTATGAGAATTGTGGCTATAGAAGCAAATATTATTCTCATTAAAACTGCGCCTAAAATGCCTGTAATATTTGCAATTTCGGCATATTTAGGAGGTAGCCTGCGAACCGATAAAGCAATAACGCTTATATTATCTCCGGATAATACAATATCAATCAAGGTTATCTGCGCTGCGGAAAGAAGAAAAGAAAATAAATCATCACTCATATTCAATCTCCATTATATGTAAATCTACCGTTATAAAAACATATAAATGACATCGGTTATTTATGCATTAAATCTTGTCCAAAATCCTATAATACTTATACTAAAAATAAAAAAGAGATATACTATTAATAAATTTATCTTAAAATGCTTAACTTGTGGGTTAATCAAAAATACATTATAATGAATTTGTATTATTGTATACAATCGTACATTTTTTAACGGATCTCTATTTACAAAGGCAGTTCAATGGAGTATACTTGTATACAATAAAAATAAATGCAATTTATTGAAATTAAAATTGCATTTTATTTTATAATACGGCATTTATCAGGCAATCTATGGGGGTTAATTTTATGGTTAAGGAATATGGTTTTGATATAAGCATTCTAGATAAATATTCCGGTTTAGCAGAAAAAAACAACAAAATAGAAGCTGAATATTATTCAATGTACAACGTTAAAAGGGGATTGAGAAACAGCAATGGAACGGGAGTCCTTGTGGGATTGACAAAAGTGGGAGATGTAACAGGCTATATAATTGAGAATGACGTTAAGGTTCCCACTGAAGGAAAGCTCATATACCGAGGCATTGATGTGGAAAAAATAGTGGAAGGGTTTCAGCAGGAAAAGCGTTTTGGCTTTGAGGAAGTAAGCTATCTTTTGTTATTCGGAGAATTGCCCTGTAAAAAGGAGCTGCAGGAATTTAAAGAACTTTTAGGCAGCTGCAGGACATTGCCCGAAGGTTTTTTGGAAGATATGATATTGAGAGCCCCAAGCAAGGATATAATGAACAAACTCGAAAGAAGCGTCCTTGTAAGCTATTCCTATGACCCTAATCCTGACGATATCAGCATTAATAACGTATTAAGGCAGAGCATCGAATTAATGTCAAGATTTCCTGCTATGATAGCTTACGGCTATCAGGCAAAGGCCCATTATTACAGTGGTAAAAGCCTTTTTATCCATAGTCCATTACCTGAGTTATCCACTGCTGAAAATATACTTCATATGATACGAAATGATAATGGCTATACAAGCACCGAGGCTGAAATACTGGACTTATCGATGGTGCTGCATGCGGAACATGGGGGAGGCAATAATTCCACTTTTGCAACTCATGTGGTTTCTTCAACGGGTACAGACACATATTCTGCAATAGCTGCAGCCGTAGGTGCTCTAAAGGGGCCAAAGCACGGCGGCGCTAATATTAAAGTAATGGAAATGATAGCGGATATAAAAGATAATATCCGTAAATGGGATAATCGCGAAGAGCTTGAAAATTATCTTCGAAAAATATTGAGAAAAGATGCATTTGACGGTTCGGGGCTTATATATGGTATGGGCCACGCCGTTTATACAATATCAGACCCAAGGGCGGAGCTTCTTAAGAAAAAAGCAAAGGAACTGGCCGCCGAAAAGAATAGGATGGAAGAATATGAGCTCTACAGAAGCATAGAAGAGATAACAAAATGCATATTTGCAGAGGCAGAGGCAAACAGAAAAATTGCTGCTAACGTAGATTTTTATTCCGGCTTTGTATATGATATGCTGAACATTCCCCAGGAGCTCTATACTCCTCTTTTTGCTACGGCAAGAATCCCGGGCTGGTGCGCACACAGAATAGAGCAGCTGGCCAGCGAACCTAAAATTATAAGGCCGGCTTATAGGAGCGTAAAAGAGGAAGAGCATTATTGCGAGCTTGATAAGAGATAAAGAGCATAAAGAATCATGGGTAACCCCATGATTCTTTCATTTTAGCCTTATAAGCCTGTTGAGCGCGCAACGCGCGCGAAACAATAAGCCTACAGGTGGTAATATTACGCCGTTCTTTTGGTAGTAAACCAGGGTGAAAAAATATATATGCCTTCATTGTAATTGCTGTATTGAAGAACCAGTGAATTTATAATGGATAAGCTCCCTAAATACAGCATGCCTATTTGGGGTACCATTATGGTAAAGTCCACCAGGCCATGACCTAATATTATAACCTGTATACCTGCAAGAAGAGGAGCTAAGTCACACTTTTCCCTGCTTAAGAAGTATAACCCTTCTGCTATATATTTTTTAATAAAAAGATATATGCCCAGTCCCACAATACCAAGGGTGGCTGCCAAGGTAATTATGATATTGTGGCCGTGGAGGGTTCTGTGATACTGATGAAAAATATTCTTGCTTGCAGAATATATGCCAAGCAACCCATAGCCCGTTAAAGGCTTGTATTTAAACATGTTAAGGCATCCTTGCCATATGGCTTCCCGACTGCTTATGGAATTATTGACAGCATGTATCATGGGGCTGTTTGCGCTGTGAATTTGGGGCATTAAAGCCGGGGTGACGAACATTACACCTGCTATGATAATAAAAATTACAAATGTAAGATTATAAGTCCATTTATCCTTTTTCATAAGTCCGTAAACTATTAAAGCGGGCAGAAGTCCAAGGACGGCTCCTCTGGAGCCTGTAAGTATAAATACACAGGTGAAAAAACAGACAGCCCAAAAAAACAGTGCTTTTTTAAAGCCTTTATGCTTGCCGAAAAAATAAAGTGATATCAATATGACTGCAGCAAACCAGGTTCCGGCTATATTAGGGTTTCCAAAAGTGGAATACACCCTGTAGCCGTCATAGGTTATAAACTGCTTTGGTATACCAAATATTTGTCCCCATCCTACATACTTATAAAAAGCAGCTGTACATTTTTCTATAATGGCTATCACAGCTGAAACTCCGGAAAAAATCAGTATGTAATACATAAGGCTCTCAATTTTTTCTGTTTCAGTGAAATAATTATGAAGATATATACCCATTAAAAAATAAATTAAAATTAAAAGGGCAGCCGCTGTAGATAAAGGGCTTTCATTTATTATTCCGACAATGAGAGACCATATAAAAAGAAGAAACATCCCTGTATTAAAGGGACTTTTTGGTATAAAACAATTATTGACAACCGCTTTATAAGCAGCATATAACAAGGGTAATATGGATGTATAGGGTGAAATAACAAAAAATAATGTGGCTAAAGTAAGCATTGTTTTTGACACTCCTTTAAATCCTGTTCAGTATTAAATATACCCACAACATTAGATAATAAACTATATATAGTAAAAATTCAAATGATTTAAAACGCATGGCTTCAAGAAAGGCTTAACTTAATGGTTTTAAATTAAATAAAAGCCCAGTTTTTAAAGCAAAACTCTAAATTATCGAGAAATTTGAAATAAAAAAGATAAAGAATCGAATTCTTTATCTTTAGGTTATTTATAATTCACCTTTTAAGCCGATAGCTTCTGCGGATTTTCTCATGCCCTTTATTGTTTCTTCGATAATGTAGTCAAGGCTTAAATCCAGCATGCCTGCGCCATTTTCTATTACTTCTCTGTTGGCGCCGGCAGCAAAGCCTTTTTGGTTCCATTTCTTTTTCACAGACTTTGTTTCGGTATCCATTATGCTTTTGCTGGGTCTCATTAAGGCTGTGGCAGCGATAAGCCCTGTCAATTCATCTATAGTGTATAAAACTTTTTCCATTCTTTCAACTGGTTCAACGTCGCAGCATAGCCCGTAACCGTGACTTTCTATAGCATGTATGTATTCTTCGGGCCAATTGCTGCCAGATAATATTTCCCTTACTTTCTTACAGTGTTCCTCAGGATACATTTCATAGTCCAGATCATGCATTAAGCCTATGGTACCCCATTTTTCAGGGTCTTCATTAAAAATTTCCGCAAAATGCCTCATAACAGCTTCTACTGAAAGAGCATGTTTTATAAGGCGGTCATTTTTATTATACTCTAATAACAGGGCAAATGCCTCTTCTCTTTCCGGTATGTTTTTTTCCATAGTAAACCTTCTTTCATCAGAAACCTTAGTTTTATGCTTTTTTATTATTTTAAAGATTTATGAAATTATTGTCAATGACAAAGTAAAAAAGGACCGGATTAACCGATCCTTTTATTATATGGTCAATTCAAGTAATTCAATGGATTTACAGCCTTATCATTAATCCTTACTTCAAAATGCAAGTGATTGCCTGTAGCATCGCCGCTTCTGCCCATATCAGCTATGTGCTGCCCTTGCTCTACGCGTTCTCCCACGCCTACTAAGAGTTTGGAGCAATGCCCGTAATAGGTTTTCATACCATCTCCATGGTCTATGATAACCAGACGGCCGTATCCGCCGTCCCAGGCACTGAATATGACTTGGCCGCTATTATAGGCAAATATGTCTGTTCCGGATGGTGCTGCTATATCAACACCTTTGTGAAACTCGCTGCCTCTGTACCCAAACCTCGAGTATATTACTCCTGCAGCCGGCCATCCACCGGCTATGTTTGGGGTTCTGGCAGCCTGAGCACCGCTTCTTGATGCCAAAGTAACCGCTGAAGCTTTGGATTTATTTACTGCTGCTTTTACTTTTTTGGTTTCGGGCTTTTTAGCCGATATTTTTTCGATGTCTTTAACAGTCTCATTTAAAAGCTGTTCTTCCTTGACGGGAAGCTTAATTTCCTGGCCGATTTTGAGACTATTGGGCTTTTTTATGTCATTTAATTTGATTAATTCATCTAGATCTACATCATATGTAGATGCTAAACCCCATAGTGTATCACCGCTTTTAATTTTTATGACTTTCTCTTTTGGTGAAGGAACTTTTGCATTGGCTCCGTCTTTTTTGTAATAGGCTAAATTTATGACCTGCGGCTCATCAAAAAGTTCTTCGTAACTGTTGTCATCAGAAGTCAATGAGGCACCTGATGCATTAAGGCCAGTATCATTTTTCAATGTTCTATCGATATAAACTGCATTTGATGATTTGTATGTCCCGCTGTTAAATGATTTTTGATCCACCCCGGATCCCGGGACTGTAATTGCGATGGAAACTCCGGAAATAAAAACAGTGAAAAGAATCAGCCAGGCAGCCAGGTACTTTAGTCTGTTGGTAAAAAGACCCTTTAGCCTGTTCATATGGATTTTCCCCCTCTATGTGCTTACGAGGTTAGTTGACGGGTTAGGCCATAGAGTAGCCCTCTTTTTAATAGATTCACCCCAATAGATATATCCCCCGTTCCGGATAAACCGGATTCAGCTTACATGTATACTATTATATGCAATAAGGTAAAAATTGTAAAGGCCCATTATTCAGTAAATAGCAGCATTCTGGCATGATATGGCAATTTACAAATGTAATATATATCATTTATTTACAAATGCTAATATTGAATGATATTTAAGGCTATAAAAAGGTTAAATATACTAAAGATATTGAAATATTTATTGTATTTCTGCTATAATACATTGGGAATCTAAAACATAATACGGAGGAAAAACATGGAACGTACTTTTGCTATGATCAAGCCTGACGGAGTATCCCGCGGACTTACAGGAGAAATTATTAAAAGATATGAACAGAAAGGTTTAAAAATTGCCGCCTTGAAAATGATGAATGCAGACAAGGCTACAGTGGAGGAACACTATATAGAACATAAGGAAAAAAGCTTTTATGGCGAGCTTTTAGACTATATATTAAGCGGACCTGTAGTTGCCATGGTTATTGAAGGGCATTCAGCCATAACCTTGGTACGCAAATTAAACGGCGCTACGAAGGTTGAAGACGCCCAGCCCGGCACAATAAGGGGAGATTTCGCAGCTTCCACAACAAATAATATAGTACATTCCTCAGATAGCATCGAATCCGCTGAAAGAGAAATAAAATTGTGGTTTAAATAAAAAATGCAGGTAAACAGCCGTGTTCAAGCCAGTATATGCTGATTTGTACACGGCTTTTATATAATGAATTTCTTTGAAATTCATTGCGACATGAAATTTCCCATGGAAATTTCATGATATAATATTTTTTTAGTTTTATCAGACTTTTAAAAAATCCACGCGTATTATATAGTGAAAATAAATTTACTAACATGCTAGAAAAGGGGAATATAAAGTGGGAAAGCAGTTATTCAGATCCAGAAATAACAAAATGATAGCAGGGGTGTGCGGAGGCATAGCTGAATACTTTGCGATAGACCCGACAATTGTGCGGCTTGTATGGGTGCTTATCACATTGACCTACGGTATTGGGCTTATAGCTTACATCATAGCTGCCATTGTAATACCCGATAATATGTATCAAAGTTATGAAAATTATGAGCAAAAATCTAATGAGGAATATGCAAAACCAGCGGTAAGCAGCGATAAAACAAACTTAATCATTGGATGCATATTGGTACTTATCGGTGCTTTTGCAGTTTTAAAGCGTTTCTTTTACTGGTTTGATTTCAGCTTGTTATGGCCGGTGCTCTTGATAGCTGTCGGAGCTATAATATTATACAACGGTTGGAGGAAGCCCAGATGAAGAAGGAAAGTATCGGAGCCGGAATTTTTTTAGTATCTTTAGGACTTTTATTTCTTCTGATAAATTTTGGTGTGCTGGATTGGTCGATTTTTGAAGCTTTTTTCGACCTGTGGCCGGGAATATTAATAGTTATTGGCTTAAACATCATATTTAACAATAACAGGATAATAAAGATAATTACCTGGCTTATTTTTCTTGCCGCCGTCATAGCTTACGGATATTATGACAACAACATTTTAAGCCAGCCGGGAATAAATTGGAAGGATATCGTTATATTTAAGGATATAATATTTACGAAGAAAATGGTGTAAAGTAAATGATTGCAAAGAAGCGACAAGCTCTTTGCAATCATTTGCATGTTTGAAAAACCATGGCTTGTTACAGGTTAAAATTTTTTAACCTGTTTTTTGTTTGTTTATTGCACCTTTTTGGTTTTGAAATTCATAAAATACTCATATAAATATCTACTAAGATAGTATTAAGCTTGAGAAAATCCCATTAAAAAGGAGGGATTTATGTGGAATTCAAAGAGCTGATTGAGAAGGATAGGGAAGCTAGAAAATCTCAAGAATTTGAGGGTACATTCCTCGATTATCTTGATATTGTGAGTAAAGACCCTGACTTAGTGAAGTTTTCCCATAAGAGGCTTCACGACATCATTATCGAAAAAGGGTTTGAAGTACTGAAGCCGGAGGATGATCCCAAAATTAAAAAGATACATGGAAATGAAGTAATTAGAAAATACAATTTTTTCCGAGATAATTTCTTCGGCATAGATAAGACCCTTATGAAAATAGTGAGCTATTTCCATGCTTCATCCATGAGAGGTGAAGAGTCAAGGCAGGTATTGTATCTGGTAGGTCCCGTAGGATCGGGAAAATCCTCAATAGTGGAAACGCTAAAGAGCGCATTGGAACAAAGCCCGGCGGTGTATGTCCTTAAGGGCTGCCCTATGAGAGAAGAGCCGCTTCATTTAATTCCCAAGCACTTGAGAAAAGATATGGAAAAAATGCTGGATGTTCAGATAGAAGGAGATTTATGCCCTATATGCAGATATAGGCTGAAGGAAGAATATAATGGGGAATATGAGAAATTCCCTGTTGTAACCAGCAATTTTTCAATAAGGTCAAGGAAGGGAATAGGAGTAGTTCCGCCAGTGGATCCCAATAACCAGGATACATCTGTACTTACAGGTAGTGTGGATATATCAAAATTGGATTTATACCCTGAAGATGATCCAAGGGTGCTATCACTAAACGGTGCTTTCAATGTGGGCAACAGAGGAATGGTAGAATTCATTGAGGTATTTAAAAACGACGTGGAATATTTGCATACCATTATAACTGCTACTCAGGAAAAAGCCATACCATCACCGGGAAAGGGCTCCATGATCTATTTTGACGGTATAATTATAGCCCATTCCAATGAAGCTGAATGGAATAAATTCAAATCTGACCATACAAATGAAGCAATACTTGACAGAATAGTAAAGGTAGAAGTTCCGTATTGTCTTGAAATGAGTGAAGAAGTGAAGATATATCAAAAGATTTTAAAGAGCAGCAACTTCAAAGCTCATATTGCACCTCATACAATTGAGACGGCAGCTATGTTTGCTATTTTATCAAGGCTTTCACCTTCTGCAAAGGTGGACCCTCTCACCAAGCTTAAAATATATAACGGCGAGGAAATAGTGGAGAAGGGAACAACCAAGAAAATAGATATCATTGAATTAAGAGATGAAGCCGGTTTAAGAGAAGGCTTCAGCGGAATATCCACAAGATTCATAATAAAATCCATAGACAATGCCTTATCTAACTCTGAAAATGGCTGTATCAATCCATTAAGCGTAATGGAGAGCATGATTAAATCCGTTAAGGAAATAGATATCGCAGAGGACGATAAAAAGAGATATCTTGCATTCCTTCAAGATACCATACGCAAGGAATACAATAAAATATTGGAAAAGGAAATCACAAAGGCCTTTATTGTAAGCTTCAGGGAGCAGGCGGAAAGCTTATTTAACAATTATCTTGACCATGCAGAATCCTATGTAAACCGGACTAAAATTAAAGATAAGGCAACAGGTGAGCTTTTGGAGGCAGACGAAAAATTCATGAGATCCATAGAAGAGCAAATAGGAATATCCGAGGGTTCTGCAAAAGGCTTCAGGCTGGATGTTACTGCATATATGTTCTATCTCATGCGTAAAGGCGGAAAAATTGATTATACCTCCTATGAGCCCTTAAAGGAAGCAATAGAGAAAAAGTTGACGGTATCTGTGAAAGAGCTCTCCAGGGTCATAACAAAATCAAAGGTAAGGGATAAGGAGCAGGATGAAAAATATAATTCAATGGTTGAAGAAATGAAAGCTAACGGTTACTGTGACCATTGCTGCGATGTTATATTAAAATATGCGGCTAATAACCTATGGAAGGATTGAGAATAAATGTCTATATTCAGGCAATTCAATCCTATCAGCCATGACAGAGCAGCAGAAGATAAAAGAAGGCACAGGCAGCTGGTGGAAGACTCTATAAAAAAGAATCTAAGCGACATTATATCAGAGGAAAGCATAATAGGCCAAAGCAGTGACAAGAAAATAAAGATTCCCATAAGAGGATTAAAGGAATATCAGTTTATATACGGCAAAAATTCGCCGGGGGTAGGAAGCGGTGACGGAAGCGAAAAAAGATGGGATAAGATAGGGAGCGACAGGGGCCAGGGCCAAGGGAGTCAGGGAGCTGGTAATGATGAGGGTGACGATATATATGAAACTGAAGTCACCATTGAGGACGTAATTAATTATCTCTTCGAGGATCTTAATCTGCCCTATCTGGATAGAAAGAGGTTTTCTGAAATATTATCCCAGAGTTCCACTAAAAGATCAGGTTATCAAAGAAACGGCATACCTCCCAGGTTTGCTAAAAAGCGTACCGTGGTTGAAAAATTAAAACGAAAACAGGGCATGAAAAGAGCAATGGTAGAAAAGGGCGAGGAGGGGGAAATCGAAAGGTTCCCGTTTAAAGAGGATGATTTAAGATTCTACAGAGTTAAACAGAATAAGAGAAGAGAATCAAATGCAGTTGTCATTTGCATAATGGATACTTCGGGTTCCATGGACCAGACCAAGAAGTATCTTGCCCGTTCCTTTTTCTTTCTGCTTTATCAATTTGTAAAGATGAAATATCTCAATGTAGAAGTAGTCTTTGTAGCTCATTCAACTGTGGGAAAAGAAGTTACGGAAAATGAATTCTTTCACAAGGTGGAATCGGGAGGAACTTATATTTCCAGCGGATATGAAAAAGCCTTGGAAATAATACACAGCCGTTATAATCCTGAACTGTGGAATATATATGCTTTTCATGCTAGTGATGGTGACAACTGGAGTGAAGACGACAACAAGGCTGTTGAGACTGCCCGGAAAATGTGTGAAGTTTGCAACCTATTCGGATATGCGGAAATAACTTCAAAATACTATATAACGAATATAAAGAAAAAATACATTGAAAGTATAAGCAACAAGAATTTCGCCATTGTGACAATAGATAAAAAGGAAGACATCTGGCCTGCCTTTAAAAGCATTTTAAAGAATGATACCGTGGAGGTCGGATAATATGGATTATGTAATAAAGGATTTGGAAAAGTGGGGAGAAATAATAGAAGAAACGGCAATTAAAGCAGGTCTTGATTTTTATCCTCAGGAGTTTGAAATAATAAATTATAACGATATGCTTGCTTATGAAGCCTACATCGGTATGCCTTCCCGGTATCCCCACTGGAGCTTCGGCAAGGCCTATGAAAAATTGCAGACCTTATACAGCTATAACCTTTCCGGTCTTCCTTATGAGATGGTTATTAATTCTAATCCCTGCATAGCTTATCTCATGAAGGATAACACCCTGCTTTTGCAGATACTGACAATAGCCCATGTATATGGACATAATGACTTTTTTAAGAACAACCGGCTGTTTAAGGAAGCCACCGATGCAAACTATGTGGTGGAAATGTTTAAAAACCATGCTGATATAATAAGAGAATATATAAACGATCCCAGCATCGGTTATGAGGAAGTGGAGCGAATTTTAGACGCTGCACATACCATAAAATTGCAGACTGTAAGGTCCTTCGGAATGAAAGTATTAGACGACGAAAAGTATAAAAAAGATTTGATGTCCGATTACAAAGACAAAGCCAGCAAATACGACCCCATATCACCTAGAATTCTTCCAAATCTTCCGGACTTAACCAAAATACCCTTAGAGCCGGAAGAGGACTTGCTGCATTTCATTATGAAATACGGCGAATTATACGAATGGGAGAAAAATGTTTTAGGTATTGTCCGGGAAGAAACAAAGTATTTTATCCCCCAGATTGAGACTAAAATAATGAATGAAGGCTGGGCTAGTTACTGGCATTACAATATTCTAAAAAGGCTGGAGCTTCCTCAGAATTTTTACATTGAATTCATTAAGCGCCACAATGATGTTGTGGCTCCCTTAAAAGGAAGCCTCAATCCATATTATCTAGGTTTTGAGATATATAAAGATTTGGCAGGCAAATACGGTGAGGAAAAAATATTTGAAGTAAGGGCATTGGAGCGAGATGAATCCTTTTTAAGAAGATATCTTACAAAGGAGCTTTGCGTTAAGCTCAATCTCTTTGAATACAGGAAAAAGGACAGCGATTATATAATATATGAAATATCCGATGACGAAGGCTGGGAGGAAATAAGAAATACTCTGTGCTGCTCGGTAGGCATGGGTGGTGTTCCCATAATTAAAATAGTTGATATGTCTCGAAATGACAGAACCTTAACCCTCGAACACATATACGACGGAAGGGAATTAAACAGGGTTTATGCAGAAGAGACACTGAAAAATATCAACATCCTATGGGGTCACAGGGTGGTATTAAACACAGTATCCGGCGGAAAGCCTATATCCTTTAAATGTGAAGACAAAAAGATCATACCTTAAAATATATTGAAAGATTTATAAAAATCATTATCCGCTTTTAAAGCGGATAATGATTTTTTGTTAATCTATGGGTAAACCTAGGCAAGTTATGATAAAATAAATAATAAATATTGTTTTGCAATAGGGAGGTATATTATGTACAGGCAAATAAAGCATAGCGAATATTCCAAAGAAATTCTGGAGCAATTGCAAAGGGGTGCTTTTCTTACTGTTAAGAGCGGCGATAAGGTAAACACCATGACAATAGGCTGGGGTGCGTTGAGCGTTATATGGGGCAAGCCTGTTTTTACAGTATTGGTAAGAAAATCAAGATATACATATGAAATCATTGAAGAAAGCCATGAATTTACTGTAAGCCTGCCAATTAAAGGACAGCTAAAGGAAGCTTTGGGCTTTTGCGGAAGCAAGTCAGGAAGAAATACAGATAAGTTCAAGGAATGCAATTTAACATTAAAAGACGGGCAAAAAGTGAATGTACCGGTTATAGATGAATGCGATATTCAGATAGAATGCAAAATAGTATACAAGCAGGATATGGATGAGAACTGTCTTGATGCTGATATCAAAAGCAGGGCTTATGCTAAAGGAGATTATCACACAATTTATTATGGTGAGATCGTTTCTATTTATATAAAAGAATAATGCCTGTATTGAACAACAACATGAATATGCATAATTTGCAAACAGAGTTGTAAAAATTATACAATTGTGCTATAATTACAGTGTTCATTTAATACAAATATGATATCCCCCTGTTCCGGAGGAAATGATATAGGGTTAAATGAAAGTTATTAAAAAGAATGGGGGGTGCTCAAAATGGCAGATAAGACAATTATATGCAAAGATTGCGGGAAAGAGTTTGTCTTTACGGAAGGTGAACAGCAGTTTTATGCCGAAAAGGGTTTTGCAAACGAACCAACAAGATGCAAGGATTGCAGAGCTGCAAAAAAAGCCAGGTTTAATAATGATGAAGGGGATAACAGAAGGCCTAAGACCAACAGCTTTAATTCACCTAGAGTTTCAAAATATTAATGCAATTTTAAGAGGTTGTGAAATACACAGCCTCTTTTATATTGTTTAGATATGAAAAGTTAAAAATGTATAAAATACAGATAATATTATGTATAATGTATAAAGAATAGATTAAAGAAATTATTGGCAAGTCAGGAGGAACTTATGGATAAAACAGCTGTTGTAATAATGGAAAAGAACAAGGACACAGGTTTTTTGGAAAAAGAGCTTGGAAGCTACTCGGTAAATCATGATATGAACCACATAGATAAAATATATGCCATGGAAGAAGATGGAGAGATTATAGTAAATCTTCACTTAACGGTGGCAGGAGATTTTGAGGACTGGGAATTCAATGCTATACTGGATAATTATGCGTTAGAGCTTTATGATAATGTGGCAGTTTCTATAGAGGAGGATGAAGAAGGATATAATCCGACATGGCATTTGAAATTCAAATTTGAAGCAAATGACAGCGATGTAGAAAGAAAATTAAATGGGATAATGGACATACATGACAGGGAATTAAAAAGAGTACTTGAGGCAATTAAGGATTTAGAAAGCGAATACAAGAGTTAAATATATAAGTATATTTATGAGGTGAAACCTAAATGCCAAAGAAAACTGCCAGAAACAGCGAAATTCTCAAAAGTTCCAAGATAAAAACTTCACCTAAGCTGTATCCGCTGCTGGTGGAGCTGGTTAATGATGATAAAGAAGAGCTGGCGGAAGCGGTGTTAAAAACCGATTATTTATTGGAATATGCCAGTTCCTGCATAAGGCAAAGGGATTATAACGAGGCAAAAACAGCCTTAAATAAAGCAAAGGACAGAATAGACTCTCTTAAAGAAAATGACGTGGATGTTGATTATCTTTTGTATTTATTTGAGGGCATATCGAAGAAAGTAAAGATTAAATAAAAGTTAAATACACATACTATAAGAATAAAGGGCAAGATTACCCTTAAATTTTTACAGACAAAAGGACGGGGCATAAATGAAGAAATCATTGCTATGTGTATTGCTTTTCATTTCAGTTATATGCTTAGGCTGCAAAAGCATTGTTCTCTCTTCTTTAAATCAGCTTGAAGATGACTATGAGATTATCATGAAAAGGGACATACTATGCCTTATGATGGCATATCCGGATTATATTACCGGAGCAGAAAAAATGGAAAATGAAAGCGTTTTTATTATAATGAAATCAGGAAAGCGTGTTTTATATGATGATAAGAGGCAAAAAACATTTGAAATGAAAATGAGCAACCCCGATATTCAGGATATGATGGAAGTAATATATCCTATTAATGATATAAAGGCCCTCATGCCCCTTGAATGTGATCCCGGCCGCATAAGGGTATACTCCATTTTAAAAGAGGTATACGGCAGCACAAAGGAAAAGATACAGTCAAACTTAACAGGTGTGAAATTTGGATATAAAAGCTTAAGCTTTAATAAAAACAACAATGCAGCATGTGCATTGACCGAGGTCTCAAAGGAACTTATACCCCTTGCCTACAATAAAAGCAAAATTTATTCTTGCTTATTTCCCCCAAGCGGTACCTTTAATTACAGGAATATATCCGGAACTAATCTTTTAAGCCCCCACTCCTTTGGAATTGCCATTGACCTGTCAAAGGACAAAAGGGATTACTGGAAATGGACTAATAGGGAAACAGGTGAGAAAAGGATGCTGTCTTACCCCAGGGAAATAGTAAAGATATTTGAAAAAAACAATTTTATTTGGGGGGGCAAATGGGGGCATTTTGATATACTTCATTTTGAGTACCGTCCTGAGATAATTTATAAGGCATTGTATTTTTCAAAAGCACCGGATAAAGATTCTCCCTGGTATTCCGGTCTTGATAAGAGGGATGATAATATCAGAAAATACATTGAAACCATCGATAACGCACTTTAATTTACTTAAGGAGGAACAGTATAACCCTTGCTCCTAAGAAATTAGACAAAGTCTTTTAAAGCAGTGAACTTCACTGCTTTTTTCATGCTATAATTAAAATATAAGTATTTTGAATACAATACCAATATAAACGAAAGGGGATAGATATGAAGAAAATTGCCTTAATATTCAATGGCGGCACTATTACAATGAAGGTGGACGAAAGGATAAAAGCTGCGGTACCTACCTTATCCGGTGAGGAAATAGTGGCAATGATTACCGGCATTGAAGAATTTGCGAAAATTGAAATAGATACATTTTCAAATTTGCCGGGACCTCATATTACCCCTGAAAAAATGCTGGAGCTTTCAAAATATGTGCAGAAGGTTTTAGACAGAAAAGAAATAGATGGTGTTGTTATAACCCATGGCACTGATACCCTGGAAGAAACAGCTTATTTTTTAGACCTGACAATAAAGAGCCATAAGCCCGTCGTTGTAACCGGTTCCATGCGAAACAGCTCGGAGCTTGGCTATGACGGTCCGGCCAATTTGTCGGCTTCCATATGTACGGCAATAGCAGATGAGGCAAATAACAGGGGAGTACTGGTAGTTTTAAACGGCGAGGTTAACTGTGCCAGTGAGGTTACAAAAACAAATACCATGAGTCTTGATACATTTAAAAGCCCGGAGTTCGGGCCCATAGGCATAGTGGATAATAACGAGGCTCTTTTTTTTAGAAACAGGATTAACAGGCACAATATAGAAATACGGTCTTTAGAAACAAGGGTGGAGCTTATAAAATGCGCGGCGGGTATGGATACCAAATTCATCGATTACTGCATCGAGAAGGGAAGCCGGGGAATTGTAATTGAAGCATTAGGCAGAGGGAACTTGCCGCCACAAATGGCCAAGGGTGTAAAGGGCGCTATAGATAAAGGAATAGCCGTTGTGATGGTATCCCGCTGCTTTGAAGGAAGGGTTTTAGCAACCTATGGCTATGAGGGAGGCGGAAAGGAATTAAAGGATATGGGAGTTATTTTCGGTGAATATCTACCCGGCCAAAAAGCCCGCATAAAGCTTATGATTGCTCTAAGCTATACCGATAATATAGAAGACATAAGAAAGATATTTGAAAAGTAATTGGAGGTTTAATATGAACAGTATAATTAAAAAAATGGAAGGTAAAAAAACAGTCATAGGTCCTTTTGCTGCTGTTTGCGCCACTGAAACAATTGAAATGCTGGGTTTGGCGGGTTTTGATTTTTGCATAGTAGACGGAGAACATGGGCCGGGAACGTTTTTAACCCTTCAGAATGCTTGTATTGCAGGGGATAATAAGGATCTTGACATATCAATAGTTTATAGGGTGCCTGAAAACACTAACGCAGCTATTGGACATGCATTAGACATTGGGGCGGCCGGGGTGGTAGTTCCCCATGTAGATGATGTGGAGTCGGCAAAAAGGGCGGTTAAGGCAGCAAAATTTTATCCACTAGGGGATAGGGGAATGCATGGGGTGGTAAGAGCCGCAAGATACGGAAACATAAATATGGATGAATACATAAAAAAGTCAAATGAAGATACCATGCTCATGATCCAAATAGAAGGAATGGAAGGCTATAATAATCTGGATGATATCTTAGAAGTTAAAGGTATTGATGGTATATTCATAGGACCATATGATCTTTCCCAATCCATGGGAGTACCTGGGCAGGTAAACCATCCGGAAGTCATTGAGAGGATAGAAGAGATTATTGAAAGGATAAAAGCTAAAAAAGAAGATATGTTCATCGGAATTTTCACAACGGATGTTGAATCATCAAAAAAATGGGCGGACATGGGAGTTCAGTTTATTGCATATCAGATTGATACAATGATATTTTCGGCTGCTGCCAAAGCTGCAGTAAATAGTCTGAGAGACAAAATAAAGTAATGTCACCCCCATAAATTACCGCAGTCTTAGTCCTTGAAAGAGGGTAAGGGCGGTGTTATAATATGAGTGAACAAACAAAGAGCATAAAGTCTTCCTGAGGTGCTCGAGTAACCTTGTATGTTCAACCGACAGAATGAATACGGGAGTTCGGAGTTTTGTATATTATGTCACGCCTGCTTGTACAGGAAGACAGAGGATATGAACAGGACACCCACCTGCTGTAAGGCGGGTATGAACATGCAGGAAATCGGCATCATGGGACTAAAAGGTATATAGAACCTTACCTTATGGGTAAGGTTTTTTTTATTTTCTGAGAAATCCTTAATATATAAAAAATTATGAATAGAAACATTAAGCATCAAATATATTTAGAATGAAATGGCAAACTTAAGTTATGTAGAATGGATGTTGCCAATACATATATTTGGAGGGAGGATTTTATGAAGCTTGATCTGTTTGATTGGCTGGCACTTATTTTAGTAGTTATAGGAGCTATTAACTGGGGACTTTTAGGATTGCTTAATGTGGATTTGGTTGCGCTTATCTTCGGAGGGCAGATGGAATTTGTGAGCAAGGTAATATACAGCATTATTGGACTTGCCGGGGCTTATATGATTTATATGCTTACCAAGCTAAAGAGAGCGTAAAAAATCCCATCTTAAAACTCCGGTTTTGAGATGGGATTTTTTAACGGTATCTATCTGACAGGCTTGCGCTCTTTAAACAGCAATGAAATGGAATAAACTCCGGCGGCTCCTATAAGAGTATATAGAGCTCTGCTTATAATTGAGCCCTGGTCTCCGAAAAGGGCGGACGCAAGGTCAAACTGAAATAAACCAATTAAGCCGTAGTTCACCGCCCCAATTATCATTAATATTAACGCCAATCTATCCATTTGCTCACTCCTTAGTGCTTATTTGTTTACTCATTGCAATGTCTACATTATATTTTGCATTAGTTTTTAATTATATGCATTTCTGTTTTAGGCTATAAGCTGCAATAGAATGATTGGAAAATTATTGTTAGCTATATTTGGTATGACACAATATTTAAGAGGATAATTGGACATGCGTGTGTTATGAGCCTGTCTTTTAAAAACATCAAAGGTCATGAAAGATATAACCACAAAAACGGCTTTGCCCCAAATCCCTTTTTTTTATATAATGTCCATAGCCTTAAAATAAGTTAGGGCCAGCTTGCTAATACATTTACGCTGAATCCCGCATTGCGGGTACGGAGGAACCAGTTTTGGGGTTAATCGGCATTAATATTTAAGCTTGTATTAATGCAGTAGGGAACCTTTCATCCCGAACCCGTCAGCTAACTTCGGAAGCAAATAGAAAGGGGAAACACAAATGAACATAATAAAAAAGGCGTCAATGTCCATGATGATTGCATTGGCATTGACGGCACCTGTGCTGTTTAATGGGCATGCATTTGCTGCATCAACTTTGGCAGTTAAAAGCACAGGGGCGGAAGTCTTAAAGCTTCAGGAGAATCTTAAGGCATTGGGGTACTTTAACGGAAGCAATCCTACAGGAAATTACGGAACCCTGACAAGATTTTCAGTAATGAAATTTCAGGCAGCCAACGGTTTAAGCACTGACGGTATTGCAGGGCCGGCAACATTATCCAAAGTTGATACACTAATTGGCGGAAAGTCACAAGACCTGTATACCGTAAATGAAGGGGATACTCTGTGGATTATATCCCAAAAATATGGGACAACCTCTGACAGGCTCAAAATTATAAATTCTTTAGCTGGTGATACAATTTATCCTGGTCAGAAATTAAGTACTTTAGATGAGGCAAAGACAGTATCTGAGGCAGCTTCAGTAACTGCAGAAGTCTCAGAGGAAAATATTTACTGGCTGGCAAGAATAATAGAGTCCGAAGCTTCAGGAGAACCATATTTAGGAAAGGTAGCCGTAGGAAATGTTATTTTAAACAGAATGGAATCAAAGGACTTCCCTGATACAATAAAAGAAGTTATCTTTGATGACTACAAGGGTATACCTCAGTTCAGCCCTGTAGCAGACGGAACCATATACAATACTCCAGGTACCGACAGTATCAAGGCCGCAAAAGAAGCATTAAGCGGTTCAAGACCAGTAGGAAATGCCACGTATTTCTTTAATCCTGACAAGTCGGCGGGAGAGTGGATAGTAAAGAATAAAACATATCTTACAAGAATCGGAGAACATGTGTTTTATCAATAATAAATAAAGCTCCCTTATTAAGGGAGCTTTATTTATTATTGATATTATCTTTATAAAGGCTTTTGACATGTGTAAAATATAATTATCTTGGAATTATACATCGGGGGTATTGTTGATGAAGGTTCTTTTTATAATAAATCCCGCTGCCGGAAAAGGCAGGGCGTTAAAGGAAGCTCCTGTTATTAAAGCAGTGATGGAAAAGTGGGAAAAAATAGAATATGATATAGCATATACCGAAAGAATAGGACATGCTGTTGATATTGCAAAAGCCGGTTGTAAAAATGGATATAAAATAATTTTCGCCGTAGGAGGGGACGGGACGGTAAATGAGGTGGTAAACGGTACTGCAAATACAAATACTGCCCTTGCCATACTGCCCTACGGTTCCGGAAATGACTTTTTTCGCAGCCTTGGAATAAAGGGAGATACGGAAAAAATAATAAACGACACCTTAAATGGACAAATAAAAAATATGGATATAGGTATTGTGAATGGCAGGTATTTTATCAATATTTCAAGCGTAGGATTTGATGCAGAGGTGGTATTGGCCACAAACAAAGCAAAAAAATTCCTTTCAGGAAGCATAGCTTATATTGCAGCACTCATAACAACTATATTTAAAAGAAAATCCGAAAATATAAAGATGCTTATTGACGAAGGGGAAGTTGAAAAAAAGGTTCTACTGGCTGCCGTAGCAAACGGAAGGTTTTATGGCGGAGGGATGGAGGCAGCGCCATATGCAGTCTTAGATGATGGACTATTTGATATTTGTTTTATAGAAAATATGCCTAAATTTAAAATGCTGGTATTATTTCCTCAGTTTATGAAAGGAAAACATGAAAAATTTAAGGAAGTTAAATTTTACAGGTCAAAAAAGGTATATATAGAATGTGACAGACCGCTGCCGTTAAATATCGACGGAGAAGTATACAAAGAGAAAAGCATCCGCTTTGAGATAATAAATAAAGGTTTTCTTTTGGCTGCGCCGTTACAGGAAGCCATGTCTTCTGTTATGGATTAAAATAATTTTCCGGTTAATCTGGTCCTTTTAAAATATACATAAAAAATACGCCAAAGATCTAGTCCCCGGCGTAATAAATTTAATTACTGCTTTCATCTGAGGTTTTGCATTCGGGACAAATTCCATAAAAGTAAACTTTACTTGACAATACTGTGTATTCTGTGTGTTTCTTTACAGCTTCATTAATATGGGACAAATCAGCATCTTCAATATCATCGACTTTTCCGCATTTATTGCAAACAATATGGGAATGGGGTTGAGTATTGGAATCATATCTGAAATTTCCCTCACCTACGTTAAGCTCCATTACAAGTCCGATTTCCTCGAGAGTTTTCAGTGTTTTATAAACTGTTGCCAAACTCATGGTTGGATATTGTTCCTTTATGGTATTGTATATTGTTTCAGCAGATGGATGGGCTTTTGTATTTTTTAACATTTCATATACAGCTATTCTTTGAGGAGTAAGTTTTAAACTTTTAGGCTTGAAAGCAGCTGCTAAATTATTCATATTGATCACCCTTAAACAATAATTATTATTTCTTGAATATTATTATATATATTGTAAAATAATATTTCAAATAAGTCAATAAAGTAATGATATTAATCTAAGATTTTTCAATAAGTTTATTGTCAACACAGGTTTCTATGTCCAAATCCTTCAATCCCTTCCTATTATAAAAGAGCACTGAAATAAGGTCTTTTTTGACGCTCATTATCTTTCCCGTTCCAAAGATTTTATGGCTTATTAAATCACCGGAATTTAATGAAAAGGATTTATGTCTAAGAGGCTCTTTTTGATTGGAGGAGGCCTCCATCAAAAACCTGGATGCAGCTTGCTTTGCACCGTTTCGGCTCTGAGGAGCACAGATGAACAAATTATTTTTAGCTCTTGTCACTGCAACATAGAACAATCGTCTTTCTTCGTCAATATGTTCCCCGGTTTTGATGCATTTCTTGTGAGGAAAGAATCCTTCAACTGCACCTATCAAAAATACATTTGAAAATTCCAGCCCTTTGGCGCTATGTACCGTTGATAAGGTAATACTATCCTTTATAAAAGCTTTATTTTGAGTACTTTCCTTTAATTTAAGGGACATTTCATGTATATGAGATAAAAACTCATACGCGTTGAGAAAACCGGCTGAAGAGGATTCGTATTCATCGAGAATATCAAAAAGCTGTTCAAAATCTATATTTGATTCCATACAATAATTTCTTATATAGTTATCATAACCTATTATTTTCCGTATATAATTAACGGCTGCAGGAGGCCTCATTAATTTAAGGGATTCTATATTCTTAGAAAGCTCCTTAATTTTTGTATTCTGAAATTCTTTGATGCCGCAAGCCTCAAAGGCTTTAAAAACATTATAGCCTTCTTTGGCACAAAGATAAGATACCCTGTCCGTGATTTCCCTTGTTATATACCTTACCGGGCGGTTTATTATCTGTGCGAGGCTAAAAGCATCGCTGCCGTTTATGCAAAGCTTTAGGTAACAGGTTATGTCACGACATATCCAATGCTCATAAAAATTGTTAAGGCCGTCTTTTATGTTAAAGTGTATACCCCTTTTAATGAGTGCGTCTATGATATGGCGGCTTTGAATATTAGTCCTGTAGAGCACGGCAAAATCCTTGTAGGAATATCCTTTATTTTTGAGATCCTCAATAGTATCGGCAACAAATGCGCCTTCCAAATCCTCATTCTGGGGGAAGGAAATTTTAGGGCTGCCTCCCTCTTCCCTTAAGGATTTTAAATTTTTACTCATCCTGCTGCTGTTATTAATTATAACCTTGGCTGCAAAATCCACAATTTCCTGTGTTGATCTGTAATTTATATCAAGGATTACGGTTTTACAGGAGGAGAAAGTCTTCTTAAAATTTATAAGGCAGTCAGGCATACCCCCCCTGAAGCTGTAAATGGACTGGTCATCATCTCCCACAACACACAAATTATTTAAAGGATGGGACAACATTTTCACGATTTCATACTGAATTTGGTTTGTATCCTGAAATTCATCAATGAGAATATATTTAAATTTTTGCCTGTAGAAATTTAAGGCTTTATCATCGGTTTCAAATACCTTCTTGCACATAATCATCATATCATCAAAGTCTATGCAATTAACGGAATGCTTAAAGCTCTCATATTCCTTCAATACCCTTTTTAATTTTGACAATGATATGCTCTGAGGCTTGAAATCAGTAGTTAGGATTGATGTACGTACTATTGATATATCGTTTATGGTGTTTTGAACTATTTCATCGTCAACGGGCTCGTTCAATGCTTTTAATATATTTTTTACAGCAGAAAAGCCTTTTTTCTGGTCCAATACAGGAAGATGCCTTCCGTAATAAGAATTAAGTATTTTATAGAAGGTGGAATGGAAGGTGCCAAACTCAGTTTTGCTGTAATGATCCTGTGTTATGCCGGGAAAATCCTTAAATCTTGACTTCATTTCATTGGCTGCCGCCCTGGTGAAGGTTATTACCAGAATATTCGAAGGTGTTATTCCCTTGTATATCAAATGGGCAGCTCTGGCGGTAATAACGCTGGTCTTTCCTGAACCCGGACCGGCAACAACTAAAAGAGGGCCTTCTACATGAGTTATAGCATCCTGCTGACTGTTGTTATAATGTAATCCTTTTGCTTGTATCGACTTAAAAAAATCCATGGCTGACCTCACTTCAGTATTCGGCGTACTTTGTAATTATATCATGAAATTTGCATGTCAAATGAATCAAAGATTCATTATAGCATAAGTTGCTTATCATTGATTTTATCCAGCTGAGATTTTAATAATCATTTCTATAAAATGTATAATATTTCCAGGGAAATGTAATAAATATAAATGCATAATATTTCATGTACAATGGTTTTGAAAATTTATTTCCGGAAGCATTAATGCTATAATGATAAATGAGAACTGGAGTAAATGAGGGGACAAGATGAAAAAAATCGTTTTAACAGGCGGCGGCTCCGCCGGTCATGTAACACCTAATTTAGCACTTATTTCCCAGCTTAAAAAAGAAGGTTGGGAAATACATTATATAGGAACGGAAGATGGGATTGAAAAATCCATTATATCAAAAGTTGATGTGACTTATCATTCAATACATGCAGGAAAGCTTAGAAGGTATTTAAGTCTTGAAAACATCACCGATCCATTCAGGGTTGTAAAGGGCATGCTAGAGGCCTTTTCCATTATAAAAAAATTGACTCCCAATGTTATATTTTCAAAAGGAGGATTTGTAACAGTTCCAGTTGTTTTGGCAGGGTGGATGAACAGAATTCCGGTAATCATACATGAGTCGGATATGACCCCTGGCCTTGCAAATAAGCTGTCCAGCCCTTTTGCAACGGCAATATGCACAAATTTTCCTGAAGCCGCCAAGAACTTGCCAAAGAACAAGGCTTTTTATACCGGTACTCCCATACGAAGGGAACTTTTAATGGGTGATTTTGATAAGGGTTTGAATATTACTGATTTTGTAAAGGATAAACCTGTCATAATGGTTATGGGCGGAAGCTTGGGCTCTAAGAATTTAAACCGTATTATTCGGGAAATACTCCCAAAGCTTTTAGAGGATTTTCAGGTGGTTCATATATGCGGCAAGGGAAATGTTGATACATCCCTTAAAGCTTTGAAAGGATACAAGCAATTTGAATATGTGAATGAAGAGCAGCCCCATATTTTCAAAATAGCCAATGTTGTTGTATCCAGAGCAGGTGCAAATTCGATATCCGAATTCTTAGTATTAAAGCTTCCCAACATATTAATCCCTCTGTCAACTAAAGCCAGCCGGGGAGACCAGATATTAAATGCAAAATCTTTTGAAAAGCAAGGCTTCAGCAAGATGCTGATTGAAGAAGAAATCGACGGCAAGAAATTATATGATAACATAATTGAAATTTATAAAAACCGTAAAATATACATTGACAACATGGGAAAAGAGAAGGTACCTGACGGTACCACGGAAATAATGAAACTTATAAGGAAATATGAAGAACAACCCTCAGCATAGCCGAGGGTTGTTCCTTTACATCACTGCCACTTGATTTTCTATTTCTAGAAAGTTTAAGTTTTCTGATATACTGAACCTATTTTCCGCAAAAATCTGATGCCACAGCATAAAAATGAGGATGGTCCACAGCTTGCGGCTGTAATCCAATGGGCCCTTGCGATGCTCTTCTAACATTGAAAGCACCATATTCTTTTGTATATATTGTTCAGTCTCACTTTCATTTATAAGGTTTACAGCCCAGGAATACATTTCATCTTTAAGCCAATGCCTTATGGGCACCGGGAATCCCAACTTTTTTCTTGTGGTAACGGCGTCGGGAATTACCCCTCTGAAAGCTTCTCTGAGCGCGTATTTTGTTGTGGAATTACCGATTTTATCATCCAAAGTTAATTTTGACGCTGCTTTAAATACTTCCATGTCAAGAAAGGGTACTCGAAGCTCAAGGGAATGAGCCATGGTCATACGGTCGGCCTTTACAAGGATATCGCCTCTTAACCATGTGTTTATATCGATGTACTGCATTTTTGTTACGTCATCATAATCCTTGGCTTGCCTGTAATAAGGTTCTGTCACCTTTTGGTAGGAATAATCCTTGGAATAATCCTTTAAATATATGGATTTCTCGGATTGCTGAAATATTTTAGCATTGCCTACGTATCTTTCTTCAATAGAGGTGCAGCCTCTCTCCAAAAAGCTTTTTCCTTTGACACCGTCAGGAAGAAGAGAGGATGAAAATCTGATCAATTTTTTTGCAAAATCAGGTATGCGTGAAAAGGCTTTTAACGATAAAGGTTCGCGATATATATTATATCCGCCGAAAAGCTCATCGGAGCCTTCGCCTGAAAGTACAACAGTAACATGCTTGCGGGCTTCTTTGGCAACGAAATACAATGGAACAGCCGCCGGATCTGCCATGGGCTCATCCATGTGCCATATAATTTTGGGGAGTTCGTTTATAAATTCTTCAGCGCTTATAATTTTGCTGATGTTTTCAACGCCCAATTTGTCGGCGGTTTCCTTTGCCAGGTCGATTTCGCTGAAACCTTCCCGTTCAAAGCCAACGGTAAAGGTTTTTATGTCGGGCTTTAATTTTGCGCATAAGGCTACTATTATTGTTGAGTCAATACCTCCCGAAAGAAATGCTCCTACGGGTACATCGCTGCGCATATGTACTTTTACGGAATCTTCAAGGGCATTTTTTATTTCTTTTAACCTTTCCCCAAAGGGCGCAGGGGATGGGTTGAAAATGACAGACCAATACCTGTTTATAACAGGCTTTTGCCCCAGCTCTTTTTCAATTGTAGTACCCGGTTCCAATATCAAAACATCGGATAATATGGTATTGGGCTCCGGAACAAACTGGAATGTTAAATAATGATGAAGGGATTCCAAGTTTATTTTTGTCGATACTTCATCACTAAAAAGGAGGCTTTTCTTTTCCGATGCACAGTAAAGATAGTCTTCACCGAAAGCATAATAAAAAGGCTTTATGCCAAAGGGATCCCTTGCTCCGAAAATTTTCTGAGTTTGCCTGTCCCAAATAACAAAAGCAAACATACCTCTAAGAAGCTTAACGGACTCCGGTCCCATATGCTTATATAGTGCAAGTATTACTTCTGTATCCGAATGAGTGGAAAAGGGGAGGCCTTCTTTAATGAGCATTTCCCTGAGCTCTATATAGTTGTATATTTCACCATTGAAAACCATTTGATATCTCCCATCGTCGTATGGGAAAGGCTGGCTGCCGTTTTCCAAATCTATTATGCTTAAACGGCGGAAGCCAAGGCATATATGTTCATCAGTAAAAGTACCTTCCTGATCGGGACCTCTGTGCTTGATTATAGAAGTCATCTTTGCCATTATATCTGCTGTATTGTTGTCTTCGGGTAGGGGCTGGTCCTTAAATATAGTTACAAAACCGCACAAGAGCTATCCACTCCTTTCATATATGGGGTCTTTAATAGATAAAAGTTATCTATAAATTAACAAGTGTTGTGGGTTTTTTATAATATTTGGAAATATTCAATCTGGGCATTTAACTTATATAGATTATATCCCACAGGAGCTTTTCTATACCTGAATCAATGCGCAGACCTATCCATATTTGAAGTATAAAACACTTAAACATACCCTGTCAATGTGAAGGGCAAGTGAATTTAGTTCATGGCGGTTGAATTTACGGGAATTTAATATATATAATTTGTTATATCAAAAGCCGCAGCGTTAAATCAACCGATGCTTTTTCGTAGCTGGAGATTTATTCTTTTGTACATGTTTGCCGAAAGAGCAGAAATGAGAAATCCCATTAATACATCCTTTATTATTGAGGGTGCCACACCCAAAGCTATGGCATTTAATATGGTCATAGGCTTATTTAAGTATACATTCATGAGAAAGTACATATAAGTTACACCTATAACATATATACAAATAAGTCCCAGAGCATTTGCAGCCATGAAGGTGACAATGCTTTTTTTAGTTGATTTTTCAATAACCAGGCCTATAACATAGGCAGCAGCCACAAAACCTATCAAATATCCAAAGGAGGGTGTTATGATGTATGCAGGACCTGAAAGGGGCTTTGAAAACACGGGAATGCCTATAAGCCCTAATAAAACATATACAACCTGGCTTAACAATGCCGTCTTTCGCCCCAAGAGGCTTCCTGCCATCATAACTACCACCGGCTGAAGGGTAATGGGTATTTCGGGAAGTAAAAGATTTACTTTGGCGCCTATTATAGTAAGTCCTGCGAATAATGCTGCAAGTATCATTTCTCTTGTTGAAAACTTCATTTTATAGTCCTCCTAATCGTAAACTAAATATAATATAATAAGTTAACAATTATATTATATCAATTATTATAAAGTGTCAAGGCAGTCAACAAAGAAAATATAAGGAAGCAACAGGTTTTTCAAGTTTATCAGTTACAATGCAAAAACAAGTATTTTTTATGACTTTGGGAATAATACATTTGAATATTGACCATAGAGGTGTTTGTTTTGATAAATGAAATCAAGGTTAGTTCAGAAATAGGAAAGCTGAAAGCCGTGTTAGTACACAGGCCGGGACCAGAGCTTGATCATTTGGTACCACGATATCTTGAAAATCTTCTCTTTGATGAAATACCCTGGTTAAAGAGAGCAAGGGAAGAACATGATGATTTTGTAGAAGCCTTAGGCACATTGGGGGCACAAGTATATTATACTGAAAAATTAGTTGAGGAAATAATTGAAGATAAAAGTTTAAAGGAAGAATTGATAAATGAGCATTTAAAGTTCAGCACTCTTTTTGATAAAGAAGTTAAAAGAATAGTCCATGATTACATAATGGGCCTTGATAATAAGACTGCGGTGGAAACTATAATTGCCGGTCTGTCAAAGGATACCGTAAGGGATTTGAAATCCGAGACGTCCTTCAGTGATTTGACCATGAAAAGCTATCCTTTTTATTTAGACCCTATGCCCAGTATGTATTTTACAAGGGATCACGGAACAGTCATAAACAAGGGGCTTTTAGTCAGCCAGATGTTTAATTTTGCAAGGCGGCGGGAAACCATTTTTTTAAGGTTCCTTCACAAAAATCACCCTCTTTTTAAAAATTTGAATACTCCTTTGTGGTTTGAAGGTGAAATACCCACAGGGATAGAAGGAGGAGATGTCCTTGTATTAAATAAAGACACTTTAATAATAGGCTTCAGCGAAAGGACAACTGAGTCTGCTATAGAATCGGTAGCACATATGCTTTTGATAGAAAAAGAAGAGCTAAAGCAGATCATAGTTATTGAAATACCTGCAAAGAGGGCTTATATGCACTTGGATACCGTGTTTACCGTAATTGACTATGACAAGTTTATCATTTATCCCGGCATAAAAAACAGCATCCATACCTACAGATTGTATCCTGGAAAAAATGGAAATGTGAGGGCAAAAGCAGAAGAGAGCTTGGAACATACTCTCTCAGACTGCTTAGGTCTCTCAAGTGTAAAAATAATAAATTCCGGAGGAGATAATTCAATAACAGCAGCCCGGGAACAGTGGAGCGACAGCACCAACACCTTTGTCATTGCTCCGGGCAGCATCATCACATACAACAGAAACGAAGAGACAAATAAAATATTAAGGAATTTAGGCCTTAATGTCATAGAAGTTGAAGCCTCGGAGCTTGTAAGAGGAAGGGGCGGTCCTCACTGCATGACAATGCCCCTTTTGAGAGAGGATATATAGTTGTATTTAAAAATAAAATCATGAGGTGAATTATAAGTGGACGCCATAGATATATTGATAAATGAGCATGTTTATATTAAAAAAGTACTGTCAGCGATAGAGGATGATTGCATAAAGTTATCTGAAGGCAAGGACGCCGACCCTCAATTTTACAGGAAGGTGATTGAATTTGTACGAGGATATGCGGATAAATACCATCACCAGAAAGAAGAAAAAAAGCTTTTTAATATTTTGGCTGAAGCCGATGATAATTTAAAAAGAGGCCCGGTAATGGGGATGCTGTTGGAGCATGATTTGGGCAGAAGTTATATAAGCAGCCTGGAAATAGCGGTGGAGGACTATGAAAAGGGAGATAAAAGTAAAAAAGCATATATTATCGCCAATGCCCTTATATATGCGGAAATGCTTAAAAAACATATAGAAAAGGAAGATAGCAACATTTACATGTTATCCAGAAGAATTATAGACAGTGAAACACAAAAAGATCTTAAAAATGAGTTTGACGAAATTGAAGAAGATGAGGCCAACAAAAAGATAAGAGAAAAATACACAGCTTTTGCAGACAGCTTGATAAAATCATAATATTTCATAATAAAAGACCGTAGGAAACGGTCTTTTATTATGAACCTAATCCTTACTTTTTAATGGGAATCTGTATTTCTTAAAGAGCTGATCCGTTGCGTAATAATGATAACCGTTTTCTTCATTTACGTAGGCCGGGGTAAGCAATCCGACTTCATCGTAATACCGCAGCGTTTTAATGGTGGTTTTGCCGAGTTTGGAAAACATTCCAATGCGATACATCAACAATCACTTCCTTCCTAAAACAATCCTATATTCTCCTGCAGCAGGAGAGTCAAGGGTATATTTAAACATTTTATCCAATTTTAAATATACTGTGTTCATATTAATAATTCAACGGATATTGAAAAATGGTGAAATATGTTTCTTGATAAAAGAACGCATGTTCGCATATAATAATATTATATTGATGCTAATTCAGTATATTTAAACTTGGGAAATAATATAGAGTTCAGCAGGAAAATAGCCCAGACCTGAGGAAGATATTCTTGGTTATAGAGGCGGTATAAAGTCAAGGCAGTGGATACATCATTAATTAAAGGTGTGGATAGAGTTGAAAGTATTATCAAAGCCGATACAAATGCTGGCATGGTTTAATGAACAGGGATATCCAAATCCCATTAGGTTCAGATTTGAAAGTGGAAGTGAATCCTTTACTGTAATAAAGGTGGATAAAATACTCAAAAAAGACATTGAGAAGATAGGTGGGAATGATACCGTGGTATTTAAGTGTCAAAGCCTCATAAACGGACTGGAGAAGGTCTTTGAAATAAAATACGAGTTAAGGACCATGAAGTGGGTATTGTTCAAAATATGAAAGAAAAAAGGCTTTTAGATAAGAGAATCTAGAAGCCTTTGAAGCATTCTGGCATTTACAGCTGCCTGAGCTTTAAAGTGATTGTTGAAGGCTATAAATGTAAAATCAGTGTTGTCATTTATAAAATTTATCCTGGAAACCCAATCCTTCAAGGTATCTTCGCCATATAAATAGTCATATCGCTCGTAAGCTTCCTTGTGATTGTACCATTTCTCACAGTTGCGGCCATGAAACCTTACATATCCTATATTTGATGTAACAACGCTTATGGGTTTTACAAGTCCCTTTATATCCGGCTCATCCACACAGACATAGCCAATCTGCTCCTGAGACAGCTTTTTATAAATATCGGCATTATTCCATTCCTGATTTCGAAATTCAATGCAAAGGGGTATATCCAGAATATTTTCCTTAATCTTTGATATATAATGAATATTTTCCGGGGTATAATGGAAGGAGTAAGGGAACTGAGCAACCACACAGCCCAATTTTCCGTTATCTGTAATGGGTTTTAAGGCTTCGTTAAATTTCATGTAGTCATCCTTTGACGCAGTTTTTTCGTGAGTCATTGAGTCATGAAGCTTTACGGAAAACCTGAAATTATCCGGCGTCTTCTTTGACAGATTAAAAAACATGAATATATTGGGCATTTTATAATATGTGGAATTAATTTCGGTGAAATTAAATTCCCTTGAATAAAATTCAAGCATATTGCTTCTATCTGTTTTTTCATGGTAAAAAGGGCCTTTCCAGTCTTCGTAACTGTAACCTGAAGTTCCTACATATATAATTTTTTTTTACCTCCTTCAAATTGGATTTTTGTCACTCATACCCAATAGTCCCAAGCCAATTTTCAACCTCCCCCGGTGCAACAGTGCCATTTATGGCAATGCCAGGCAAAATTTTGGATTTTGGGCACTCCTTAGCTATATCATTTTCAATTTGGCAAAATCCGCCGCCTCCGTGAGTACAAAAAGGGATGACCGTTTTGTCCGTAAAATCGTGCTGTATTAGAAAACTCCTAACCGGCGGGGCTATCGTTTTAAACCAGTTGGGCGTACCTATAAATATAGTTTGGTACACATCTATGGGCTCATTTCCGGATATCAGCTTCGGGCAAAATCCGCGGGAGATTTGATTTCTCACTTCTTTGGCGGCTGTATTGTAGTCAAAGGAGTAATTTTTATCAGGGATTAATTCTCTTAGAGTGCCGCCCGTTTGTTTTGCTATTTTCAACGCTAAATTCTTTGTATTTTGAAAAAGCGAATAATAGACAATCAGTGTGTTGTTCATATATGGTATCTCCGTTCATAAAATTTCTGGTTACCGCTATTATAGCTTGTCAGAGGGCAAAAATAAACAGACATCTATTGTTGTGCTTTACCTGTAAAATGCTCAATTTGAATTTTTATCACTTTTGTAGCGTTATCACTTTTGCTAATATATTGTATACCTGTTTCCATAAAGTCCTTTGAATATTTTTCCATGAAGTGCTATTAAGGTTTCTCTTTTTCTGAATCAAAAACTTCTGCTGCTTTGCCAAATAGAGACATGCTGCTATAATTGGTATCAAAGGTTTCACATCTACTGCCGTACAAAGATCTTGTTATTGCACTCTATATTTTCAAGCTTTAAGCCTTGTCTGGCAGAGCACAAAGACATTTCTCCTGCTAAGCGGAAGCAGTTGCCCATCTTCAATAATTTCGGGCGCTTTCATCGGATTCAAAGTGGGAGAATGCGAGACGAAAATATGATGCTTCTTATTCCGTAAAGGATTCAGCGCAAAGTAAAACGGCTGATGATATGAACATACCAGAAAAAATGTTCATATCACCAACCGTCGTTCATTATGGTGCCGGTGGACCGGTATAGTGCACCCTATTGTCAAGATAAATATTTTATACGGCTTTAATATAAAAAAGAATGGGCGAAAATGCAAATTAAGTCGTGCCACTTCTCTTCCACCTGAGCTGATTATTACGGTAGAAAAAAGCCTTGCCCGTCACTGCATTGCCGGAGAAGATCGCAGCTCGGCCATAACCATTTAATTACATTATTAGGAGTGAGCTAAGTAATGTAAACGCTATTAACACGATTGATATTATACGTCCTAATCCTGAACCAAGGTCACCTTTGAATTTATAACTCAAAGTCAATGCTGGGATATAAAATATTAATGAATAAAAAATAGTGTAATGAATTCCTGTATTTATATTGGACCACGTCTTTAATCCCAGTGAATTAAGGATTGAATCACCTATTGAAATATTTTTACCAAATGAGAAAGAGAATAAAGCTCCTATTATAACTAAGACTAACGATACTGTGCCAATACCGATCTTAGACATTTTATCATTCATTTAATAAAAACTCCTTTTTTAAAAGTCTGGAAATGCTTATTAAATTTTACTACAGTTCATACTATTATATACTTGAGTTAATTTCATAATTTCTATCCCTTGAAAACAGGCAAGCAGTGTCCGTTAGGAAATACGGAAATTGTTACTTCCTTACCCGGTAGATATTCTTCCATCATCATTTTATAACCATAGAGGCCGCTATCCAATGCCTTTTAAGTTCCATATAAAACTCATTCGGCTATTGGAGCCGGATGGCCTGATAAACAACAGCAATTTTCATTATGTATTTACAACTTATGCGATAGTTTTATATTTTTTCTATAAATCCAATATCCACAAATAAGATAAAAAATTAAGACTACAATACCTATTGATGCCTCACTGATAATTTGCCCTGTTTCCTGCGTTCCCATATAAACTAAATGAATTGCCGGCAATGTACCCAACAAACTACCCCAAAAATAATTTTTATTAAGAAGAAAGCCGCTAATAAACCATAAGAGTAACCAAATCGCAACAACAGGCGAAATAACACTAAAACCACTAAGTGCTACTATTCCATAAAAAAGTATGAACATAATAGCTGGTATATAGAATAATAATTTTTTCATTATTACCCCCATAATATAAAATTTGAGACAAAACAAATGCTATCTTGCATTTGTTTTGTCTCAAATTTTTGGTGCCGGTGGCCGGAGTCGAACCGGCACGGTGTTGCCACCGGCGGATTTTGAGTCCGCTACGTCTGCCAATTCCATCACACCGGCATGTAATTGTGACAATGATTATCTTATCACAGTAATTTTAAAAAATCAATACCGCCTAATAAATTATTCCTTTAATTATTATTGCCATTACTGTAACTATATACATAAGATTTTATATTATATAAGGTGATATAATTTTAGATAGGTTACTTAAGGGGGAATGAATTAAATATGGATCCTATTACACATGGGTTAATTGGAATGGCTGTATCCGCTGCAGGGCAGAACACCTTCTCAATACTTAGTCCCATAACAGTTGCTACAGTTACCGGTTCAATACTTCCGGACGGTGACATTGTTATGAGAACTTTAGGAAATGCAGCTTACTTAAAGCATCACAGAGGGGGATCCCATTCCCTTATAGGCATTGCATTAGAAGCAATGGCAGCCGGGGGCGTATTAAAATTATTTTATCCCGAGACTTCTGTATTTACTCTTATGCTATGGGTATTTATCGGAACATTAACCCACATATTATCGGATTTATTAAATTCATACGGGGCAAAGATATTATGGCCTCTTTCAAATAAGAAGTATACCTTGTGCATGCTTACAATCACCGACCCAATAATTTTAGGACTTGCTGCTATATCCACCATATCCTCTTATAAGAATTTAGGATATAACAAGTATATTATTGCAATATTTATCCTTTACATTATGAGCAAAGTCTTTATGCATGTATACGGAAGCATCCTTTTAAGAAGGGAGTTTTGCGATATATGCCATATTAGAAAGATTCACCTGCTGCCTTCTATGATAGCCTTTTATAAGTTTCAATATATAATAGAAGGTTCAATGTCAAAAATAGTGGGCGATATAAATTTTCTCTATCATAGAGTAAGGGTTTTCGATATTTTTAAAGGCCAGGATGATGGTATAGAAGAACATGTGTTAAAGTCCAGAACAGCTAAGTATTTCAAAGAATTCACTCCAATTTTTCATATAGATTTTGAAAAGATAAACGACGGCTACAAGGCGCTTCTGACGGATTTGCGTTACATTTTAAAAGGAGAATTCCTGCATCACGCAACCATAATATACGATGAAAAAATGAATATATTGGAAGAGAAGTTTAATCCCTATAATATAAACAAAAATATTGATGTATAGTCAAAAAATCCTGAATTTCAGGATTTTTTACTTTAATTTAGTGACAATATACATTAACATATAGTAAGGAGGTGCATTAATATGAGATATTTAGATGCAGGAGAATCCCATGGAGAAATGTTCGTTGCTGTAGTGGAAGGTATGCCTTCGAATTTAATAATAGATGAAGATTTGATTAATTACGAATTGGAAAAGCGCCAGGGCGGTTACGGCCGGGGTGGAAGGATGAAAATTGAGAAAGATAAGATAAATATAGTGACGGGAGTAAGGCAGGGCAAAACCACAGGTGCACCCATAACCCTTATAATCCGAAACAAGGATTACGAAAACTGGAAAGAAAAATTAAATGACCCTTTAAATGAGAAAATACAAAGACCCAGACCGGGTCATGCAGACTTAAACGGTATTATAAAATACGATCTTGATGATATAAGGGATATTATAGAAAGATCAAGTGCCAGACAAACTTCCATAAGAACATCCGTAGGGGCACTTGCAACTGTTTTTTTGAAGAATTTTAATATAAAAGTACACAGCCGTGTTGTTCAAATAGGAAGTGCTATTGACAATTCTCCCGTAACTGAAGAAGGCATTAAAATTGCGGAGGCCTCTGATTTAATGTGCTCAAGCAAAGAATGCGAGGAGAAAATGATTGAGGAAATTACCTTAGCTCAGGAAAAAGGAGATACCTTAGGGGGAAAAATTGAAATTATAATTAAAAATGTTCCTGCGGGATTGGGCAGCCACGTACAATGGGATAAAAAATTAGATGCCAGATTGGCCGGAGCTATGATGAGCATACAGGGAATAAAAGCCGTTGAAATAGGAATGGGAAGTGAAGTTGCTAATCTTCATGGTTCAAAGGTTCACGATGAAATATATTATTCTAAAGATAAGGGCTATTACAGAGGAACAAACAATGCTGGCGGTATTGAAGGCGGAATGTCAAACGGAGAAGATATTATAATAAGGGTAAGCATGAAACCCATACCCACACTTAGAGTCCCTCTGAGCAGCGTGGATATAAGCACTAAGGAAGCCTGTAAGGCAGTTTTTGAACGCTCGGATGTATGTGCTGTTCCTGCTGCCGGTGTGGTAGCAAGAAATGCGGCTATGTGGGAAATTGCCTGCGCCGTCATGGAGAAATTCGGCGGTGACAGCATGAAAGAAACCACGAACAATTTCAATTCCTACAAGGAGCAAGTACTTAAAAAGTAGTTTTAAATACATGGAGTAAAAGCAACCGGAGAAAACTTTTGTCAAGGGGGTGTGAAGTTTGAGCTATCCGGAAAAAGAGCTTGTTGACAGAAGCAAAAGAGGAGATATAGAAGCTTTTGAAGAGCTTATATTGGCTTATGAAAAGAAGATTTATAATATAGCCTACAGAATGACAAACAACAGGGAAGATGCCAGTGACATCGCTCAGGAAGTATGCATAAAGATATATAAATCCATAAATTCCTTTAAAGAGAACTCAACCTTCAGCACTTGGGTATACAGAATTGCCACCAATGTCTGCATAGACGAATTAAGAAAGAGAAAAAATGTTGTTTCTTTAATTGCGTCAAATGAAAATGATGAAGAATTCGAAATACCGCTAACAAGTAAAGAGCGGCTGCCTGAGGAAATTGTTGAGGAAAAGGAAACTCTGGGAACTATTAAAAGATATATAATGGAGCTTTCCCCCGAATACAGAATGATGATTGTCCTTAGAGATATTCGGGGTCACAGTTATGAAGAAATTTCTCAGGTGTTAGATATAAATATAGGTACGGTAAAATCCAGATTGAACAGGGCGAGGAATATGCTTAAAGAAAAGCTTAAGGACAAGGAACCTTTTATAAGGAAGTCCGTCTAAAAAGTGAAGGGAGGGTTATGCATGGAATGTAGTAAAGCAATGGACTTAATGTCGGAATATGTTGATGGCATACTTGAGGACAATGACGCACAAGAGTTTCAAGAACATTTAAAAACATGTGAGAATTGCAGAGATGAATATAATATGTTAAAGAGCATTGTTGACGATTGCCATCAGTTGATTGATATTGACCTTCCTGATGATTTTCATCAGAAACTTCATGATAGGCTTGAAGCTGAAGCAGGAAGAAGTAAAAAAAGAATTTTCAAAAAACATTATTCAGTAGCAGCGGCAGCAATCATTCTTGCTGTTTCGATAAGCATGGCCATGAATTCCGGAATAATAAATTTTCGTATTAAAAATCAAGCTTCATCAACAGCTAAGGATATGTACATCCAAAGCGCTAAAGCACCCACAGCCGGGGGTGCTCAATCCAAAGCTGAAAATGAAACGGATGAATCAATAAACAACCCTTCTCTTAAAATGGCAGTACCTGAAACGGCCATGAGGGCATCGCAGGATAACGGGGAGATGAACAATGCATCAAATGCAGCACCTGAAACTTACGGCATTCAGATGTATGAAGATTCTCTGGAAGATGAGGCGTCTGTGACGGTTATAAATGTAAACCTTGAAGCGGAGGAATACGATAAATTTTATAAGCAGATAATTTCGGATATAGGGGTTTTAAAGGGAGTATCTGACATTGAAGAAAGCGTTGAATATACGATACCAAAAGAAAATATGGATTCTTTTGTACAGAAGTTAACGGGTGAATATAAAATAGATGATGTTTCAATATCACAGAGGGATATTGAAGAATCGCAAAGGAATATGACAGGAGAAAGTTCGGATTCGGAAACAGAAGTGAAGGGCAAAGCAAGCTATATAATTGTTGTCCTTAATAGAAAATAACCAATTTGGAAAAAATACATGGAAACATGTATTTTTTTATGTCTATTATCAGTTATAATTATTAGGTAAATTATAAAAAGGGGAGATTTTTAATGAAAAGGGAAAAAATTATTGTAATTGACGGGAACAGCTTGCTTAACAGGGCTTTTTATGCTCTGCCCCCTTTGACCAATTCCGAAGGTTTGCATACCAACGCCGTATATGGATTTACAAATATGCTCATTAAAATAATAAATGATGAACAGCCTGATTACATAGCAACAGCCTTTGACAGAAAGGCTCCTACATTCAGGCATACGGAGTACTCGGATTACAAGGCTGGAAGGAAGAAAATGCCTGTTGAATTGGAAGTCCAGTTTCCGCTGGTTAAAGATATTTTAAAGGCTTTCAAAATAGGTATTTTTGAGCTGGACGGCTTTGAGGCTGACGATATAATAGGCACCGTATCAAAAATATGCGAAGATAAGGGCATGGATGTTTTAATTTATACCGGTGATAAGGATGCCCTGCAGCTTGTCACAGACAACATAAAGGTTGCCATAAGCAGAAGAGGCATAACCGAAATTGATGTATATGATATATCGGCCTTTGAAGAAAAGTATGAAGTTAAGCCTATAAGCTTCATAGATATAAAAGGATTAATGGGAGACCAGTCAGATAATATACCCGGTGTGCCGGGCATAGGTGAAAAGACTGCCATAAAGCTTATAAAGGAATTCGGATCAATTGAAAATTTAATAGAAAATCATGAAAAAATAAGCGGGAAAAAAGTAAAGGAGCTCGTAGAAGAATACAGAGAACAGGCTCTATTCAGCAAAAAGCTTGCTACCATCTGCCTTGATACCCCCATTGAATTTGAACTTGAAGAAATCAAAAACAAATACCCTGACAAGGAAGCCCTGATATCCCTATTTAAAAGGCTGGAATTTAAAACTTTAATAAATAAAATTCCTTCACAGGATAAGGAGGATAAAGGTACAGGCTTTGAAATAAAGGAATACCCGAAAGTTTCCCTTTCGGTGTTAGACGACTTAATAAGATCCATAAAGGATAAAAAGAAAATATCTTTAGTTTTCAATTTAAGGGGGAGCGATTTTTACAATACCGAAATAGAAGGCATGGCCATATCCTTAGACGGAGAAAATGCGGTGTACATACCGGCAGATAAGAAACTTATATTAGGGTTGAAAGAAATCCTTGAAGACGAAAGCATTAAAAAGCTATGCCACAATGCCAAGGACGGCTATGTAAGCTTACATAAATTTGATGTGACATTGAAGGGAATGGAGTTTGACGCTGCCATTGCAGCCTATCTTTTAAATCCGTCGGAAAGTACATATAATACAGATGATTTAGTCAGAATTTATTTAAAGGAAGACATACCGTCTGAAAAAGAAATTTCAGACATGATAAAGGGCGGAAATATAAAGGTAAAGTCAAATTATTTATGTACAAAGGCAATTTATATATATAATTTGGAAGACATATTGAAAGAACAGCTTGAAGCAAACGCCATGTATGAGCTCTACAATAAGGTTGAACATCCTCTTATTGAGGTTTTAGCCTCCATGGAGATACTTGGCTTTGCCGTTGATGAGGATATATTAAATGTCTTATCCGGAGAATTCGGCGATGAAATAGACCGTTTAACAAAAGAGATATACGAAAGTGCCGGAGAAATCTTTAATATAAATTCACCAAAGCAGTTGGGCGCCATTTTATTCGATAAATTAAACCTTCCTGTAATCAAAAAGACAAAGACGGGCTATTCTACCGATGCAGAGGTATTGGAAAAGCTTGCACCTCAGCATGAGATTGTAAGTAAGATACTTGAATACAGGCAGATTGCAAAATTAAAATCCACATATGTAGACGGTCTTCTAAATATAATAAAAGAAGATAAAAAGATACATTCCAATTTCAACCAGACGGTGACGGCCACAGGAAGGATAAGCAGCACCGAGCCCAATCTTCAGAATATCCCGGTAAAGGTTTTAATGGGCAAAAAAATCAGAAAGGCTTTTGTGGCCTCAAGTGATGAATATCTTATTTTATCTGCGGATTATTCCCAGATTGAATTAAGGGTTCTTGCCCATATATCAAGAGATGAAAACCTTATTGATGCATTTCATCACAAGCTGGATATACATAAGAAGACGGCATCAGAAGTATTCAATGTACCTTTAGACGAAGTTACTCCCTTTATGAGAAGCAGTGCTAAAGCAGTTAACTTTGGGATAGTGTACGGTATAAGCGATTACGGATTGTCCGTTAATCTTAATATTTCAAGAAAAGAAGCTAAAAGCTATATAGATAATTATTTGAACAAGTATGAAGGTGTAAAAAATTATATGGATAATATAATAGCCTTTGCAAAGAAAAACGGCTATGTAACAACAGAGCTTAAGAGAAAAAGGTATATTCCCGAGATAAATTCAACTAATTTTAACATAAGATCCTTAGGAGAGAGGCTGGCCATGAATACCCCAATCCAGGGAACGGCAGCGGATATCATAAAGATTGCCATGGTTAAGGTATACAGCGAGCTTCAAAATAGAAATTTAAAATCCAGGCTGATACTGCAGGTTCATGACGAACTTATAATAGAAGTCCATAAGGATGAGATAGAAGAAGTGAAGTCTATTTTGAAAAATAACATGGAAAATGCCATGCAGCTTAATGTTCCCTTGGAAGTGGACATCAACATGGGAAAAAGCTGGTTTGATGCGAAATAGGAGGTAGTATGAAAATTATAGGCCTTACAGGAGGTATTGCAAGCGGAAAAAGCCTTGTATCTTCAATTTTAAAAGAATTTGGCGCTAAAATTATTGACGGCGATATAGTTGCCAGAATGGTCGTGGAGCCGGGCGAGAGAGCCTTAGATTTAATTGCAAATCGTTTTGGAAGAGGAATTTTAAATAATGATGGTACCTTAAACAGAACAGCACTGGGCGCAATTGTATTTAATGATGTAAAGAGCTTAGAAAATTTAAATGAAATAACCCATCCCGAAATCAAGGAAAAGATGTTAAAAATGATTAATGAAATAAAGGCTGAAGACCCTGATGCCGTTGTTGTAATCGATGCTGCCCTTTTAATAGAAGCGGAAATGGCCGATATGGTCGATGAAGTCTGGCTTGTATACATAGATTATGATACTCAGATAAAAAGGCTTGTAAAGAGGGACAATTTTGATATCAAGGCCGCAGAAAAAAGGATTAAATCCCAAATGCCCTTTGAGGGAAAAGAGAGGTTTTCAGATAAAATAATTGATAACAGCAGGGGAATGGAATACACAAGACAGCAGGTTGAAAGGCTGTGGAATGATATAGTAGTAAGATGAGGTGTGGTCCTATTGCATAAAAAACGAAGAAAAAAATCTATATTGCGCCCCTTGATATTTTCAGCCGTCATAGTCATTTTAATTTTCAAGTTTGATGTTTTGATGGGACACTTTTTCCCTTTGAAATATACCGATTTGCTGCTTAAATATGCACAGATGTACGATTTAGACCCTTACCTTGTGGCTGCCGTCATAAATGTTGAAAGCAAGTATGACATATCAGCCCAATCCCACAAGGATGCAAAAGGGCTTATGCAGGTTACCCCGACAACAGGAAATTGGGCGGCGCAAATGATGGGGTTGACGGATTTTAATGAGGAGCTCTTATTTAATCCTGAGATCAACATAAAAATAGGGTGCTGGTATCTTAATAATTTAAGGCAGGAATTTGATTCAGAGGACTTAAAGGTTGAGACGGAGTTGATGCTTGCGGCTTATAACGGCGGAAGCGGCAATGTGAGAAAGTGGCTGCAGGATGAAAATTACAGCAAAGATGGTACTGCGCTGGATGATATACCTTTTAGGGAAACCCGCCAGTATGTATCAAAGGTATTAAGACATCAGAAAATTTATAAATTTTTATACCCGGATTTATCATATAAAAAAAGTGAATAGTTTTAGCACAATTTTTTTATGTTTAATTTTTAGGAAGGAAAAAAAATATTTTTATAGAACTAAATAATGAGGAAAAATGGTTAGGATTTCAAAACCGGATGCAAATTTTATTAGAAAATGGTGATTTTATGTTGTCATTATTTATTAAAGATGGAAATCTGACTATTAAAGATATTGAGAAGAAGCAGCTTTCGGTGATAGCACAATGGCTCAATGGCAGCAATATACAATATAAATATTCTATGGGTATAAACAAGCCCATAACCCTTGAAGAAGTGAATGAAAATTATCTTGAAACCCTGATAAACGCCCATGAGTTTTTCTTAAGCATCAATATAAACGAACAATTTATAGGCTTTGTAAAAGGGCGTATAGATTACAGAGATGAAGGAGAAGTATGGATAATGTCCCTGCTTATAGACAGGCCATACCAGAACAACGGGCTGGGAAAGAAAATCCTTGATCTTTTGACCAAGGAATTCAACGACAAGCTGGATATTAAAAACTTTTATGCCTGTATTGTAAATGACAGTATCCATGTAAAATATTTCTGGGAGAAAAACGGTTTCAACGTCCACAGAGTTACCAAAGGATATTTTACAATCGATGATAAAAACTATGACTTAGTCATTTTGCATAAGCAATATAAAAAGCAGTACTACAGACAGAAGATGGTGCTGTAATTAAATAAGCATACAAACTTTAGAATATTTCATTTATATTCAACAAGAATATAAATGAAATATTTTTTTTATAAAGATAATTGAGAAACCTAATATATGGTTACTGTAAACGAGCCAACAGTGTTTAGAATCAATAAAAAAAGCCAAACAAGCAAGAGGTTGATAAGAATCTGCATCCCTTTTATTTTCTTTAAAATAATTTATTGTAAAATAATACCATATTTTACTCGTAGATGTTAAAATGATTAATAAGCCGGAATATATATATTAAAAAGCAGCATAAATCAAAGGAATGGGGTGAAATGATATGAAGTATACCAGGTTTGAGTTTATATTGAGAAAGAAAGCCCGAAAAAGCATTATGACAGGCAGCATTGTTTTATTGATACCTGTAATAGGTCTTTTTTTCGGTTATCTGATTTCGCAATTTATAATCACGCCTTATTTTTCACGAGCAGCTAAAAATGAAACTACGGTATATCTTAATGAAGATATAAAGGAACCCATAAAAGAAAATGTACAAGCATCAACAGAGATTAATGGAGAGGCTGTGCCGGAAGTTTCTGAAGCAGCAAAGGAAGAAGTCAAGGAAGGGGTAAAAGAGGAAGTTAATAAAGATATAAAAGAGACGGAAGCTTTAAAATATATGGATATAAAACAAAGAAGATACATAACGATCCAGGCGGGTGCCTTTGCATCCCAGGAAAATGCCAATGCATTGGCGAACATGCTAAATAAAAAGAATCTGCCTTCTTACATATTGAATGAGGACGAATACAGCCGTGTTATAGTCGGAATCGGAGTTGATAATGTCTTTGCTCAAAAAAGAGTTTCTGATTTGAAAGAGGAGGGCTATACTTGTCTCATTAAGGAAATGGGAATAGAACCAAAAGAAATATCCCAGGACATGAAGGACAGGAAAGAATTCATAATTCTTAGCAATACAATAAACAGTATAGGAGATTCACTGGATGAGGCCTTGAATGTATTGAGCGGTATTGAGGATTTTGGGTCTGAAAATGTACAGGTCAAAGAAAATATAAAAGAGTTAGGAGTAAAAATCACCGGGTATTTGGATAATACGCAAGGGATAGAGGCAAATGCCGGTGAAGGATTAAAAGAGATAGTTTTAAATTTCAATAAAATAAAAACAATATTTTCGAGCGAATTAGATAATATTCGTCAAATCGAAGAAGAAATTGTAAAATGTGTATTTATATATAGAGATATAATTGAGCAATATAACAATCTTATTTAAATAAAATATTTTCCTTAAAAGGTATTAAATGCCTTATGATAGGCTATCTTCGCAGAAATTTAATAGCCTCTTACTTTACATAAAAAATTTACAACACTTGTTTGAAAATAAATAAAATGTTAAACTATTATGAGGATAGACGACATATTTTTTACTCTATATTTTTGGGAATATAGTGGAATAATTATCTTTTAAGGGGGAAAAATCATTGGTAGGAAGGGTACAAAAGAATGCAGCAAGTCTTTTCATACTGCTTGTAGCCTGCTGTATCATTGGGAGTTTTATCGGATACATATTAGATCCTTATATTCCCGGAATGTTAACAAAGAGTTTCAGTATAGGTGCGGGGCCTATGCTTATAAATCTAAAAGTAGTTACATTTACTTTGGGGTTCAGCATAAGCATAAATTTTTTCTCCGTAATAGGCCTCATTATAGGATTGATTATATTTGTCAAACGTTTCTAAAATATTGGAGGCATTGTAATGAGGATTATCCTTGCATCGAAATCTCCGAGAAGAAAAGAGATATTGCAAAACATCCGGTTAAACTTTGAGGTTGTGGAAAGCAATTATGAAGAGGAAAACAGTTTATCTTTAAGGCCGGAAAAGCTTGTGATGCACCTTGCATATAGGAAAGCTCTTGATGTGGCAGAAAGAATAAGCGATGAAGCATTGGTAATAGGTGCAGATACAATTGTTGTCCATAACGGTATAATCATGGGAAAGCCGAAGGATAATGAAGATTCCTTTGACATGTTAAAAAAGCTGTCGGGAAACTATCATCACGTTTTCAGCGGCATATGCATCATAGATGTAAAAGGAAACAGGCACTCAGTTAACTATGAAAGCACAAAAGTAAAAATAAAGAAATTAACAGATGAAGAGATAATTCAATACATAAGCACCAAAGAGCCTGCAGATAAAGCAGGCAGCTATGGCATACAGGGAATAGGCAGTTTAATTGTTGAAAAGATTGAAGGATGCTATTTTAACGTAATGGGCCTTCCGGTATATAAATTGTCTGTTCTGATGCGTGATTTTGGTGTTAACCTGTTAAAACCGGGAGTTTAGTATGAATAACCAAAGCAAAGCTTTTACTATAAAAGATATGCCAAATCAGGAGAGGCCAAGGGAAAGAATGGCCAAATACGGTCCGGAAGCCTTATCAAATACAGAGCTTCTTGCCATAATATTGAGATCAGGAACAAAAAATGATTCTGCAATGAACCTTGCAAGCAAAATTTTAAAGAATGAACACGGGCTAAAGTTTCTATATGATTCAAGCTTTGAAGAACTGCAAAGCATAAAAGGAATAGGCATTGCAAAAGCATCTCAGATAAAAGCTTCACTTGAATTGGGGAGAAGATTCAAATCCTTTAAGGATATGGATCCTATATATATAAAAACTCCGGAAGACGCAGCTGACCTTGTTATGGAGGATATGCGCTATCTTAAAAAAGAGTTTTTGAAGATTATACTTTTAAATACCAAAAACATGGTCATAAATGTGAAGAGCATTTCCATCGGAAGCCTTAATTCGTCAATAGTTCATCCGAGGGAAATATTTGTGGAAGCCATAAAAGCTTCCTCTGCTTCAGTTATAATATGCCATAATCATCCTTCAGGCGATCCATCCCCCAGCCAGGAGGACATAAACATTACAAGAAGAGTATTCGAGGCTGGTAAAATAATCGGCATCGAATTAGTTGACCATATAATAATAGGCGACGGAAAATATATTAGTCTTAAGGAAAAAAATATTATATAGATACATAGGAAAGGGGACACATCATGTTTGGCTTTTCAAAGGACATGGGAATAGATTTAGGAACAGCAAATACTTTAATATATATAAAAGGGAAGGGAATAGTCATTAGGGAGCCTTCCGTTGTTGCAATTAAAAACGATACTACAAGACAGCCCTTGGCTGTTGGAAATGAAGCAAAGCAAATGATAGGAAGAACTCCGGGAAACATCATTGCAATTCGACCGCTTAAGGACGGTGTTATTGCAGATTTTGATGTGACCCAGACCATGCTTAAATACTTTATTAAAAAGGTGCTTAATAAAGGTACCTTCGTAAGGCCGAGAATAGTTGTATGCTATCCTTCAGGAGTTACACAGGTGGAGAAAAATGCCATAGAACAGGCGACAAGGCAGGCGGGTGCCAAGGAAGTACATCTTCTTCCCGAACCCATGGCTGCTGCAATTGGAGCCGGCCTTCCTGTGGATGAACCTACAGGAAGCATGGTCGTTGATATCGGCGGAGGAACAACGGATGTTGCCGTTATTTCATTAGGCGGAATTGTAACCAGCAAGTCATTGCGTATTGCAGGAGATGAGTTTGATCAGGCCATCGTATCATATGTTAAGCGTGAGTACAGCATCATGATAGGCGAGAGGACTGCAGAGCAGATAAAAATTGAAATAGGTTCAGCTTTCCCTCTGGATTCTGAGAAGACAATGGATATAAGAGGAAGAGATTTGGTTACAGGCCTTCCAAAGACACTAACCATAACATCTTCAGAAATTCGCACAGCCTTAAGCGAGCCGGTTAACGCCATAATCGATGCAATTAAATCGACCTTGGAGAAAACACCTCCCGAGCTTGCAGCCGATATAATGGATAAAGGCATAATGCTGACAGGCGGGGGAGCACTTTTACAAGGCTTTGACAAGCTTATAATGGAAGAGACAGATATGCCGGTGAACATTGCTGAAGATCCCTTGGATTGTGTGGCAATCGGTGCAGGAAAGGCATTGGATAACATAGATAAATTAGGTTCCATGAGTTCTTTGACCCTTTCAAAGAAATATAGATAGGAAGTGGTATACTCATGCGCCGTATTTTGCAGAACAAGTTACTTGTCGTTGTAATTATGTTAAGCGTGGTTTTTATAGTCTTTATAGGAATGACAGCCTCAAGAAGAGACAGGGTAAGTATTTTTGAAGGGGTTGTAGGCAACGTGCTAAACCCGGTGCAGAAATATTTATATAAAGGCGGACAGAGTATAAGCAATATGTTCAGCTTTATCACCAACATTTCAAACATAAAAGAGGAAAATGACAGGCTCGAGGCTGAAAATCTTGAGCTTGAAAATAAAGTGGTTGATTATGAAACGGTAAAGGCTGAAAATGAGAGGCTTCGGGGCATGCTGGATTTCAAAAGTAATTTTGCCCAGTATACATATTTAGGAGCCAATGTAACAGGAAAAGGCACGGGAAACTGGTACGATGTCTTTATAATCGATAAAGGCGCCAATCAGGGGGTTAAAAAGTATTATCCTGTTGTAACCAGCCAGGGACTTGTTGGACAAGTCATGGAAGTAGGCCCTAACTGGTCTAAGGTTTTATCTATTATAGATGAGAAAAGCAGGGTAAGCGGTGCATTGAGCAGAACACAGGACCAGGGGATGATCCAGGGAATTGCCGGCTTTAACGGTGAAAAAAACTGCAGGATGATGTATCTGCCGGCAGACTCCACTGTTGCCGTAGGTGATTATGTGGTCACCTCGGGTATAAGCAAGTATTTTCCTAAAAATATAAAGATTGGTGAAGTAATCGAAGTGGCTGATGACGCAACACAATTTGTTAAATCAGCTGTTGTCAGGCCGTATGTTGATTTTACAAAGCTGGAAGAGGTTTTTGTAATAACTAATGCAATAAGTGAGGATGATTATCCGGTAGAAGAGGAGAATTGATGTGAAAAAATTTGCTATACCGCTTTTACTTTTGATTTTAACAGCGCTTCAAAACAGCCTCTTTGAATATATAAAAGTGTTCGGAGTCAAGCCGAATATAGTTTTGGTTTTCGTTATATGCATTACTTTGATAAAAGGTAATCCCCTGGGGACAATAGTAGGTATTGGGGGAGGTATTCTGGAAGATATTTTCTTTCAGGGTGCCTTTGGTATAAATTCCATATCCTGTATGCTTGCTGCTTTTATTATTGGAAGCGTAGAGGGGAAAATATACAAAGATAATGTCATTGTCCCGGGGTTTTTTGTTTTTGCCGGAACGGTAATAAAAGAGATGATTGTATATCTGTTTTTATATCTCATCAGGACAGAGCTTGATATAATGACAGCTCTTACCAGCAAAATAATTCCCGAGGCAATATACAATACAATTCTGGCATTTCTCTTTTACAGATATATTGTGAAATTCGTAAACAAGATTTTTGCTGAACAAGCCTGGAAATATTAGTTTAAAAGGTGGTCATATGGAGAATAAAAAAGTATTTACAAGATATACTTTTGTAACTATTGCTCTTGTTATAGCCTTTGCAGCCATATTGCTTAGACTGGCGGACATACAGATAGTTCAGGGTGATGATTACAGAAGGCTCGCCCAGGATAAAAGTATAAGAACGGTGGATGATGATGCTCCCAGAGGCAAAATAACTGACAGGAACGGCTTTGAGCTTGCAACAAACAATCAGAGCTATACCATATTTATGATGAAGCCTCAGGATCAGAAGGAAGAGGAAAAACTTATGCTTGTTATCGAGAGGCTTGTTGACATTTTAAATAAAAACAATGAAAAGATAACCGACGACTTTAATATAGCAATTGAACCCTTAGATGGGGGAGAATATAATTTCAAGTTTTATTTTCCCAACAACTATGAGGATGAAGTTAAAAAACAGGAATACATAGATAAGCAATCAGCAAGATGGAAAAAAGACAACGGGATTCCCGACAGCTATGATGCAAAACAGTCCTTTGAATATTTGGTTGAAAAGTATAGTATACTGCCCGTTGAAGAGGAGCATAAGAACATACCCTTTATAAGGCAGATGATGGTTATCCGCCAGATGATTAAAGACAAGGGCTATATGGCATATAAGCCTGTTGAAATTGCGTATGTAAATAGGGATACTGCCTTTGAAATAATGGAAAAAGGCCTTTATCTTCCCGGCGTGGACTATAAATTAAAACCGGTGAGGACTTATCCCTCTGGAGAGCTAGCTTCTCTGGTTTTAGGAAGCTTAAGAAAAATTCCGGCTGAAAAAGCTCAGGAATATAAGGATAAACAATATGACGTAAGTGTGGATTTAATAGGAAGGGACGGAATTGAAGCCTATGCAGAGGATGATTTGAGGGGTGAAAAGGGCGGAAGAACCGTCAAAGTTGATGCTTATGGAAGGATAGTTGAGGAATTGGGTAAAAGGGACCCAATCCCCGGAAACAATATTGTCTTGACCCTTGATAAAAACCTTCAGGCCGTTGCAGAAAATGCCCTTGATGATATAATGCAAAAGCTCAGAAACGGCGAACTGGGGAAGAAGGCGTATCCTTATGCCACCAGAGGGGCAGCTGTAGTTATAGATGTTAAAACAGGAGAAGTACTGGCTATGGCAAGCAGGCCGGGAGGATATAACCCAAACATAATGGCGGTTACCGGAAGCTTTAACGAGGAAGTAAGAAAGATACTAATACCTCAGAATAGCGAGCATCCCGGAGTAGACCCTGAGAGAATAATAAAGCCAATGTTCAATTACGCCACCATGGGAGCAGTGCCTCCGGGTTCCACCTTTAAAATGGTTTCTGCCATAGCAGGATTGGAGACAGGTGAGATAACGCCGTCAACCATAATTAACGATACAGGCCAGTACAGGGTGGTACCTGGTTTTTACGGAAACTGCTGGATATGGAACTACTACCAGTTAGGAGGCCATGGACGTTTAAATGTTACCGATGCCCTTAAGGTTTCCTGCAATTACTTTTTCTTTGAAGTAGGAAGAAGGATAGGCCTTGATAATTTATCAAAATATGCAAAATCCTTTGGACTGGCCAGCGAACCCAGCGGTATAGAAATTTATGAATCCCCGGGAGACGTGGCAAACAAGGAAGCTGTGAGAAAGAGAGCTGAAGCCTATTCATATTTTATAGTATTGAAGGAAATAAGCGAGCCCAATTATGATCCCAAGCTTGGCACCTTCACTCCGACGGATGAGCAAAAAGAATTGATAAAATACATGATTGAAAATAATGACAGAGACAGCGCAAAGCTAAAGGATGCAGGAATTACAAGCTATAAAATGAGAAGCAGAATACTTCAGGCAGTAAGGGATACCTACAATGAGTATTCGAGGGCCGGTTTGGTATTGAATGCCTCCATTGGCCAGGGTGAAAACAGATTTACACCCCTGCAGATTGCAAGTTATATTGCAACAATTGCAAACGGCGGAACAAGATACAGGCCCCACCTTATAAAGGAAATTACAAAGGCTGACGGTACAATAGTAAAAGAAATACAGCCCGAAGTATTATCAAAAATAGAATTTAAGCCGGATACTCTATCGACTATAATAGCCGGTATGGACGCCGTAACCGGTGAAGGCGGTACCGCAGGAGCTATATTTCGTAACTTCCCAGTAAAAACCGCAGGTAAGACAGGTACGGCACAGGCTTCAGGCAGCAGGGATGATTATGCATGGTTCGCAGGCTTTGCTCCCGCAGAAAACCCTGAAATTGCAGTAGCTGTTGTAATTTACGAAAGCGGCGGATACGGCGCTTCCAACGTTGCAAAGGCAATATACGAAGAATACTTCAAATTAAACGCAGCACAGCCGGTAACAAATGAAATACAGACAGCACCGGATAATACACTGCCGGCAGTTAATGTAACCAATTAATTTTTAAACAGCCTTATAAACTACGTGTTTTATAGGGCTGTTTTTATGGTTAAGTTCATCTAGTTTTTAATTAATTATATAAAACCCTATTTTAAGGAGATAAACAAAATTTACAACTTCATGCAGGAATTATAACTTTTGTGAAGAAATTTATTTAGTAGATGCAGCAGTGGAGGTATGCTAATGGAGAACGAGAACGTAGTATTTAAAGGGACAAAGGACGGTGTAATTGTCAAAGTAAAGGGACAATGTGATTTAAATTCTATCGTTAAAGCCATAGGAGTAAAACTTGATAATTCCAAGGATTTTTTCAGAAGCGGGAATATATTTTTGGATATGGATGGTTTTTATGCAGACGAAATAGAAGAAATAGAAATCAAGAAGCGGATTTACGAAAGCTACGGAGTAAAAGTCAAAGAAATTGAAAGAAGCAAGCCAAGGGTTTTTGACGGCATCAATGAAGGAAATACAAAGTTCATCGTAAATACAATACGTTCGGGTCAAAACATTGAGTCTTCCGAGAATATCGTGATTATAGGTGACGTTAATGCCGGTGCCCATATTAAGGCAGCTGGAAATATTATAATCCTTGGTACTTTAAGGGGAGTAGTCCATGCTGGAGCCACCGGAAATGAAAAGGCCATAATTGCTGCATTTTCTTTGCAACCCGTTCAGTTAAGAATAGCGGACTTAATATCAAGGCACCCCGATGGCGAGGTTATTAAACCAAAATGTCCTGAACTGGCATGCGTCAGGGACAGTATGATAATAATCGAACCATATGTTGCCGGTAAATTTATATAGGTACATTAAGATTTTGGAGGGATTTTTATGGGTTTAGCATATGTAGTAACATCCGGAAAAGGCGGGGTAGGCAAAACAACAACCACAGCAAATTTAGGTACAGCTCTTGCAAATATGGGCAAGAAGGTGGTAGTGGTGGATGCCGATACCGGCCTGAGAAACCTTGACGTTGTTATGGGGCTTGAAAACAGGGTGGTATATGACCTTGTGGATGTAGTGGAAGGGCTGTGCAGAGTCAAGCAAGCCTTGATAAGGGACAAGAGGTTTGAAGGTTTGTATCTTCTTCCTACAGCTCAGACAAAGGATAAAACAGCAGTCAAGCCTGACCAGATGAGAAAAATAGTAAAAGAACTTAAGGAAGAATTTGAATTTGTTTTGATTGATTGCCCTGCGGGAATTGAGCGGGGATTTGAAAATGCCATAGCGGGAGCCGACAAAGCAATTGTAGTAACGGTACCCGAGGTTTCTGCCGTAAGAGATGCGGACAGAATCATAGGCCTTTTGGTTTCAAAGGGAATGGAAGCAAAAGAAATCAGGCTTATTATAAACAGGCTTAAGATTGATATGACAAAGCGGGGAGACATGTTAAACATCGAGGATATGGTTGACATACTTGCCATTGAAATGTTAGGTGTAATTCCCGATGATGAAAAGATTATAGTGTCAACAAACAGGGGAGAGCCTGTCGTAACTTATGATAACGCCCCTTCAGGATTGGCATATAGAAACATTGCAAGGAGAATATTAGGAGAAGAGGTTCCTTTTATGAACCTTGAACAGAACAGGAACGTTTTCAAAGGATTTATAAAAAAGATTTTGAATCTTTAATAGGAGGATGATAATGTGGATGTACTAAAAGTTTTTAATAAAGTTGCCAACGCCAGCAAGGATGTTGCAAAAGAAAGATTAAAGCTAATTTTAATACATGACAGATCGAATATACCTCCTCAATTCATCAATATGATAAAGGGAGATCTTATAAAGGTAATATCCGATTATGTTGAAATAGAAGAAGAAAACATAGAAATAACATTGAGCAACGGAGAGGGAAGGAATGAAAATATTTCAGCCCTGACAGCCAACATACCCATAAAAAAAGTGCGAAGCATAGGAAAATAACTTCTGAATTTATAAGGCATTCTATTATATAGGACGCATTAGACAGTTTAATCATGACTTATGAAAATTTGCGTTTTATATAAGAAAATGCCTTTTATTCTGCAGTTCAAGGCTTCAATACTTAATTTTCCACTTCTTAAGTTATAGAAGGGAACACTATTATATGCTATAATTCATATGAATTGTTAAAAGAGGTGTTTTCTGTGCTTATCAATAAGAAAATATTGAGGAATTTTGATTTCGGATTGGTTATAAATATATTACTAATATGTATAATAGGAATTGTTACAATTGCTTCTGCCACTCAGGCCTTCAGTGGAGGCACCAACAGGTATTTCATACAGCAGATTGTATGGGTATTGTTTGGACTTTGTTTGCTGGTTGTAACAACTGCAATAGATTACAATACCTATAGGATGTATCATAAAGTAATATACTTCGGTAATGTTATTATGCTTTTATTAGTTGTATTAGTCGGCAAGGTCACCAACGGTGCCACCAGCTGGTTTGGCATAGGATCCTTTGGTATACAGCCTTCGGAATTTATGAAAATTTCCATGATTATTATGCTGGCAAAAAAAATTGAAGAATTCGAAGATGGAATAAACAACCCCGGAAACCTGTTTAAGCTGTTTTTGTACGCAGCGCTCCCCCTGGGGCTTATTATGCTTCAGCCGGATTTGGGTACTGCTATGGTTCTGGTTTTTATAGTAATAGGCATGCTTTTCATGGCAGGGCTGAATTTGAAGATATTTTTTACAGGGCTGTGTGCGGCGGCAGTATCCGTTCTAGCCGTTTGGTTTTCTCCTGTGCCTATTCTAAAGCCTTATCAGAAGGACAGGCTTTTAGTGTTTTTAAATCCCGAAAACGACCAGTTAGGCTCGGGATATCAAATAGTACAGTCAAAAATAGCCATAGGCTCAGGGCAGTTATTCGGCATGGGCTTTGGAAATGGAATACAAAACGAGGGAGGTTTTTTACCCGAATCCCATACAGACTTTATTTTCTCAGTATTAGGTGAAGAATTCGGATTCATTGGGGCCTTAATCTTAGTGGCATTATATGCTTATCTTATATTCACCTGCTTCAGCAAAGCTAAAATTGCCAAGGATAAATTCGCCCAGATGATTGCCGTAGGCATATCTTCTATGTTTTTGTTCCAGATGTTTCAAAACGTCGGTATGACCATAGGGCTTATGCCCATAACAGGTATAACTTTACCCTTTGTGAGCTATGGCGGAAGCTCCATGTGGACCAGTATGATTTCAATAGGGCTTATTTTAAATATAGGTATGCGAAGGCATAAAATTAACTTTTAGAAATACCATGGGTATAGGAGGCTAAAATTATGAATCTCAAAAAGCCTTCATTATGGATTCTTACAACAGTCGTTATAGTCTTTGTCGTCATAGCCGTATTTTTTATGACAGTACTAATGAAAAAACTGGAACTGCCTGATTCATCAGATGTTATTTCTATGAAGCTGGAGCAGTTTAATGATGGTGAAACCATCGGGGGAACTGTTATAACAGATAAAGAGGATATTGAAACTGTTTTAGCTGCATTCTCAGGTGCAAAAAAGACAATGAGGTATTCTGTTAATGATTATCCAACGGTAAATGATTATCTTATTATAAGGTTTAACTTAAAGGGAACGTCAAGAACCTTGTGCCTGTATAATGAGTGGAATGATTACCTCATTGAAGAACCTTATATCGGAATATATAAATATAAGGGAGATAAGGAAAAAGTTGAAAGTATATATGGGGTGTATACCCGCAATATTGCAGTTGGAAATTTATCAGTCAATTATGATGGAATAATAGCAGTTTCAGGCAATAAACAGGTACCTGTGATTGTATACCAAAGCCCACTGGATGTTTCGCTTTCGGATATCAAGGATACAATTTATTATCTTGGAATTGATACGGGTACCCAGTTCATACCTTTCAGGGTCTTTACAGACGGCCGCGAGCAATTCGGAAGTTATCGCCTATACGATGCCGAAACACTCGAAAGCATCGACTTTCCAGTTACTTCAGGACTGGCTCCTCAAGCATACATATTATCAAAAGCACAAAGTGATCATGCATATATAGTCACACTTGCAATAGGTGAGTGGAACGAGGAGGGCACAGAGGTCATCGGAGACACATTGGTATTTGGTATAAAATTGCTTTAGGAGGTGTTAATTATGAATTCAAGAATAAAATCTGCCATACTGTATGCTGTCTTGGCGGCTGTATGCTATGGGGTGAGTTCTCCTATATCAAAGATATTGTTGGCTGAAATTCCGCCTGCATTTATGGCATCTTTACTATATTTAGGCGCAGGTTTTGGTATATCTGTTATTATTGTTTCGAGAAGTATAAAGCACAAAGAGCAAAATGAGGCCAAGATGACCAAAAAGGAACTGCCCTATATCCTTGGGATGATTACATTGGATATTGCAGCTCCGATTTTGCTTATGTTAGGGCTTACCATGACAACCCCTGCAAACGCATCCCTTTTAAATAATTTTGAAATTGTATCAACGTCCCTGATTGCCTTGCTCGTGTTTAAAGAAGCCATAGGCAAGCGAATGTGGATTGCAATTTCGCTGATTACCATATCCAGCATTATTCTTTCTTTTGAGGATATCAGCAGCTTCTCTTTTTCATTGGGGTCTATTTTTGTGGTTGCTGCCTGCCTGTGCTGGGGTCTTGAAAACAACTGCACGAGGACGCTTTCTTTAAAGGACCCGCTTCAAATTGTTATGGTAAAAGGCTTAGGTTCCGGCTCGGGAGCCCTTATTATCGCTTTAATTACAAGGGAGTTATCCCTAAATATTTTTTATATTGTTTTAGCCCTTGCCCTTGGATTTTTTGCATATGGCTTAAGTATTTATTTTTATATCCTTGCACAAAGGGAGCTTGGCGCGGCACGTACCAGCGCATATTATGCAATTGCCCCGTTTATCGGAGTAGGTCTGTCCTTGGTTGTATATAACCAGCCAATAACTATCTCCTTTGCTGCGGCTTTTGCCATCATGATTTTAGGTTCATATTTTGCCGCAGTGGAACACCATGTTCACCAGCATACTCATGAAGTTGCAGAACATGAACACAGGCACAGCCACACGGACGGCCATCATAATCACACGCATGATTTTTCTGTAAAAGAGCACAGCCATGCTCACAGGCATGAAGCTTTCACTCATGCCCACTCCCATACTCCGGATACACACCATGCACATGTGCATTAAGCATAAAAATTACTTCGAAATTATTATATCATATATATATTTTCAAGGCCTTTAAATTGCCCTTTATTTCATAAAAACCCAAACTTGCCGGGATAAGTACTGTATCACCGGCATTTATTTCTATATAACCATCAAAGTAATTGATAATTCCCCTGCCACTTAAGGACATGTATATATAAAATTTGGAACCGTCGGTCGTATTAGAATAGCTTTTCTTTATATCCATCTCTTCAACGGAAAAGTAGGGGCTGTTAACCAGGGTTTTCATGCAATAGGAACTGCATTCATAAGAAGATAGAACATTTAAATCTTCATTTTCAGAAAAACATATGACATCTAAGGCTCTTTCTATATGAAGCTCTCTTAATTGTCCGTTTTTATCCACCCTGTTCCAGTCATACAGCCTGTATGTCGTATTGCTGTTTTGCTGGATTTCAGCAATGAGTATACCTTCCAGTATGGCATGAACCATACCTGCCGGTATATAAAATATATCCCCGGGTTTTACAGCCACTTCATTTAATATAGGCTCAACATTTCTTTTTTCCAGAGCATTTTTTAAATCTTCTTTTTTGACATTTTTTTTAAGCCCGTAAATAAGCCTGGCACCAGGTTTGGCATCGATGACGTACCACATCTCCGTCTTACCGCTGCCTTCATTATTCATCCTGGCATATTTATCATCGGGATGAACCTGAACGGATAATTTGTCATTGGCATCAATAAGTTTGATAAGAAGGGGAAAGGTATTTTTATGATTTTCAAATATGTCTGTACCTAAAAGCTTGTCTTCGTATTGGTTTATTAAAAAGTCAAGGCCTTGGTTTTGATGCTTTCCGTTTTCTATAATGCTCATACCCTCATCATGGCAGCATACTTCCCAGCTCTCGCCTATACTGCCCTCAGGCAGGCAGCGCTTATAATGCTTTTCTATGTTTCTTCCGCCCCATAGTATGTTCTTATAAACCGGTTTGAATTTAAGTGGATAAAGCATAATAACCTCCAAATAATCGGCAGCATATCTAAATTAATATCATTATAGTTTAAAAATGAAAATTTGTATAATTTATATAAAGATAAATAAAGCAATAAGGCCCAAATTAGCCTTATTGCTTCCATTTCATATAGTATTTTTCAATGTAGGATACGATTATATACATCATATAAGCGGCTATAGACAGGATAATAATACTCATCATGACCATATCCAATTGTGCTACCTGGCCGCCGTATACTATTAAAAATCCGAGCCCTTCCCTTGCTACCAGAAATTCTCCTACTATAACGCCTACCCAGGATAATCCTACATTAATCTTTAGCGTGGAGATTATATTCGGAACACTAGAGGGCAAAATAACTTTATGGAGTATCTGAAGTTTTGTGGCACCAAAAACATACAAAAGCTTTTTTTTATCTTCGTCGACTTCCTGAAAGCCAATGAGTACGCTCATTATTGTAACAACTACCGAGACAAAAATGGCAGTAGTTATAATGGCAGGCTGACCATTGCCAATCCAGAAAATCAATACGGGTATTAAAGCTGTTTTAGGTAAGCTGTTTAAGACAACTAAATAGGGGTCCAATACCTTGCAAATGAATTCTGACCACCATAATATTATGGCGATTGCGGTTCCAAGCAGGGTTCCCGCCACAAAGCCAACGACAGTTTCCATACAAGTCACCCAGATATGGTGAAAAAGGGTCCCTTCATTATAAAGCTTAAAAAGGACTTTCACCATACGCGTAGGCTGGCTTATTAAAAATGGGTCAATCCATTTCATAAGACCTGCAATTTCCCATAGTACTAAGAAAAATATGAGGAGCAGCACTCTTGTAACTGTAATCAGAGTATTTCTGTTATGGATTTTCTTCAAGTAATTCCTGTGTTCTGTTGATATATTATCTTTAGAAGTTAAACCTGAGTATTTATTTAACATGGACATCAAGCTCCTTCCATATGTCGTTGAAATAGTGCCTGAATTCAGGAGCTTCACGGCATTTTATAGGAGTTCTTACTTCACATGTAAGGTTTATGTCGTATATATTTTTTATACTTGCAGGACGCATGGATAATACCACAACTCGGTCTGCCATGGATATCGCTTCTGATAAATCCTGTTTATAGAACCAAAAAATGAGGCATAATGTTAATAATTACCATTGGAATATCAGAATAAGTTTTATATAATAAATTATATGTTCAGCTGAGTCCGGTGGTACCGGAGCGGGGGAGAAACTTAATTGGGGTGTATCTTATTAAAGAGGGCTACTCTATGGCCTAACCCGACAACTAACCTCGTAAGCGGGATAGAGGAGGTTACATATGGACAAAAGAAAAAAGTATGCTATATTGATAGCATGCTTGGCGGTAACGATTATTTCCGTTGTTGTGATACTGTTATCTCAGAATACACAGGATGTTACATCACAACAAAAGATGGAAGTAACTCAGACCGTTGACGATACACAGGTTTTAGCTGCCGCTGATTCTTCACAGGTCAATGAGGAACAAACTAATGAGACTGCACTGGAGAGTACCGAAGAAACAGATGAAGCTGCAGAGAACAGCGAAGAGCCAAAGAAGCCTGAGATTTTAACCTACACTGTAAAATCAGGTGATACACTGGGTGCCATATCAAATGAATATGGCGTGACTGCAAATTCAATAGCAAGTTCCAGTAACATTTCTGTCAACTCAACTTTGAAAATCGGTCAGCAATTAAGGTTCCCGTCAATAAAGGGAATACTTTATAAGATCAAAAGCGGTGATACCCTTTCAAGTATTTCTAAGTTATATGACATAAAATTTGACGATATAGTAAAAACCAATGGTATGGAATCTGCTAATAAATTGAATATCGGTCAGGAGATAATATTGCCGGGCGTAGATCAGGTAAAAACCGTAGTTGTCGCATCAAAAACCGCTGCCGTTGCATCAAGAGGTTCATCAGTCTCCGCTGCAGCCAGCGCAGTTGCTTCAATAAGCATGTGGCCTGTAAGAGGCACGCTGACATCCTTGTTTGGCCCAAGATGGGGTACAACTCACAAAGGAATAGACATAGCAGCGCCCACTGGTACAAATGTAAGTGCGTTTTTAGACGGTAAGGTTGTACATAGCGGATGGGAAGGCGGATACGGTTATCTCGTTATAATTGATCACGGCAACGGACTTAGAAGCTATTATGGACACAACTCCAAATTGTTGGTTAGTGTAGGACAGCAGGTCAGCAAAGGAGATATAATAGCTAAAGTCGGAAGCACGGGAGATTCGACAGGCCCTCATTGCCATTTTGAAATCAGAAAAAATGGCACGGCTGTAAATCCTCTCAATTATTTGAAGTAACATAGGACGCATTTAAATTTGCGGAATCTATTAAAGCACTAATTTTTTAGTGCTTTTTTTATAGTAAAAGCTTTTGGATTTAAGAGGTAAGATAAATGGAAAACTTAATTACTTTTCTATCAAAATACGGTATATTCGGTGTGCTTTTAGCCGCTTTCTTCGAGCCCATAATTTTCCCGCCTCCCGTTGAGATAGTTTTGCTTCCGGTTATGCTTAGCAACCAGGATAAAGCAATATTAATAAGCTTAGTTACAGTTTGTGTCTCATTTATAGGAGGGATGGTCGGGTATAATCTGGGCAAAATTGCAGGAAGGCCATTGATTATAAAGATGTTTGGAAATGATGCACTGAATAAGGTAGAGGAAATATATAATAAATACGGAATTTTTGCAGTCATGACTTCGTCCTTTACACCTATACCTTATGAGGTATATACATTGTCTGCCGGGGCTTTTAGGATGAACTTTTATCGTTATTTGATTGCCACTTGTCTTTGCAGATTGCTAAGATATGTGCCAGAAGGTATACTGATACAGCTCTTTGGCCATGCAATGTCTAAAAAAACTTTTGAATCCGTAACCTTTGTTGCAATAGCCTTGATTGCAGTGTTCATCATATACATAATAATTAAAAGATACGCTAGAAAATAATTTAAGTCTGCCGGTGTCAAAATTGATGCCGGTATTTTTTTTATAAATAAATTCAAAAAATCAAGTAATAGGACAAATTGTCCGATTAATAATTATAATAAGGACAATTTAAGATCCGTTATAGTTAATTTATTGTAGGAGGGATATTAATGAAAACAATCAGGGTTCCTAAATTCGTTAAACCTATTTACAGCGGCAAAGATAAATTAAATGAACTAATACAAAAATATATAGTAATTAAAATATCTGCATTGACAACTACAATAAAAAATAAGTTCAAAAAAGCATAACATTAGGAGGTATTGACTTGCAGTGGGTAGCAGGGCTTTACGGAAGAATTTCAACAGACCACGAAGAACAGCACGAGTCTATCCTGGTCCAGCGTGAGGCGCTTATAAAGTATGCCCAGGATAACGGCTTTGAAATCAACGGATATTATTTTGATGAGGGATATTCCGGAACAAGCTATGAACGGCCCCAGATAATTAGGCTTAAAAAAGATATATTAAATGGCAGCATAAATGTTGTTGTTGTAAAAGACCTTTCAAGATTAGGGAGAAACAATCCCCTTACCTTATTGTTCTTAGAGTACTTATCCGAAAATGGAATCAGGCTTGTATCAATAAATGACGGATATGACAGCTTTAAGGATGAAGATGATTATATCGGGATAAAGACCTGGTTTAATGAAAGGTATTCAAAGGAATTATCGCACAAGATAAAATTTGCTCTCAAGCATAAAAAAAGCAAAGGGGAATACTTGGCGGCCTTTGCACCCTATGGATACAGAAAATCCAAAACAGAAAAAAACAAATTAGAAATAGACCCATATGCCGCTTTAATTGTAAAGGAGATATTCAACTTATATATTAAAGGCTATGGGTTTTTAGGCATTGCAAATATCCTCCAAGAAAGAGGAGTATTAAACCCCTCAAGTTATAATTCATATTCAAAAGTGTCCAAAAACTGGGATTGGACTACAATTAAAAGGATAATAAAGAACAGGGTATATCTGGGTCATTCCATACAGAATAAAAGCAAAAAGAAAAGCTACAAAAGCAAAACCTTAATCTCAGTACCCCAGAAGGATTGGATAGTGGTAAAGAATACCCATGAAGCAATAATTGATGAAGAAACCTTCAATACCTGCCAGAATATATTAAGCAGCAGAAAAACGAAAGGAAACTACAGATGCGGTGCAGCGGGGCCTCACTTATTTTCATCCTACCTGTTTTGTCATGATTGCGGTAAGCACATGTATTATAAAAATATAAAAGGAAAAGGCTATTACAGGAGCGGTGGGTATGTTAAATACGGCAGGTCATATTGCACCAGTCACCAGGTTTCAGAAGAGGAACTTGTAAACATATTGGCATCAGAGCTTAAAAAATTAATGGATGAAAATATATCTATAAATGATTTGGTAGATGAAATATATAAGGGTATGAATATTGACGCCGGATGGTCTGATGAATTAGTTGCGATAGAAGAAGAACTAAAAAAGAACAGAATAAAAATTGATATTATGTACAGGGATAGATTGGAAGGCATAATAGATGGGCGATCATTTGAACGGCTGTCAGGGGAATATTCAAAAATAATTTTTAAGCTGGAAGAGATAAAAAATCAGCTGATTGTAAAAATTATTTCAGAAAAAAATGACGAGGAAGTGAAAATCCAATTATTAAATGAAATTAAAGCTTTGCTAAATTTAGATTCCTTTGACAGAGAGCTTATAGAATTTATACTTAAGCGAATGGAAATTTGCGAGGAGGAAATTTTAATAGAATTTAATTTTGAAAAACCCTGATTCTACGAACTATATATCACATCTGATAAATCCTGTTTATAGAACCAAAAAATGAGGCATAATGTTAATAATTACCATTGGAATATCAGAATAAGTTTTATATAATAAATTATATGTTCAGCTGAGTCCGGTGGTACCGGAGCGGGGGAGAAACTTAATTGGGGTGTATCTTATTAAAGAGGGCTACTCTATGGCCTAACCCGACAACTAACCTCGTAAGCGGGATAGAGGAGGTTACATATGGACAAAAGAAAAAAGTATGCTATATTGATAGCATGCTTGGCGGTAACGATTATTTCCGTTGTTGTGATACTGTTATCTCAGAATACACAGGATGTTACATCACAACAAAAGATGGAAGTAACTCAGACCGTTGACGATACACAGGTTTTAGCTGCCGCTGATTCTTCACAGGTCAATGAGGAACAAACTAATGAGACTGCACTGGAGAGTACCGAAGAAACAGATGAAGCTGAAGAGAACAGCGAAGAGCCAAAGAAGCCTGAGATTTTAACCTACACTGTAAAATCAGGTGATACACTGGGTGCCATATCAAATGAATATGGCGTGACTGCAAATTCAATAGCAAGTTCCAGTAACATTTCTGTCAACTCAACTTTGAAAATCGGTCAGCAATTAAGGTTCCCGTCAATAAAGGGAATACTTTATAAGATCAAAAGCGGTGATACCCTTTCAAGTATTTCTAAGTTATATGACATAAAAGTTGACGATATAGTAAAAACCAATGGTATGGAATCTGCTAATAAATTGAATATCGGTCAGGAGATAATATTGCCGGGCGTAGATCAGGTAAAAACCGTAGTTGTCGCATCAAAAACCGCTGCCGTTGCATCAAGAGGTTCATCAGTCTCCGCTGCAGCCAGCGCAGTTGCTTCAATAAGCATGTGGCCTGTAAGAGGCACGCTGACATCCTTGTTTGGCCCAAGATGGGGTACAACTCACAAAGGAATAGACATAGCAGCGCCCACTGGTACAAATGTAAGTGCGTTTTTAGACGGTAAGGTTGTACATAGCGGATGGGAAGGCGGATACGGTTATCTCGTTATAATTGATCACGGCAACGGACTTAGAAGCTATTATGGACACAACTCCAAATTGTTGGTTAGTGTAGGACAGCAGGTCAGCAAAGGAGATATAATAGCTAAAGTCGGAAGCACGGGAGATTCGACAGGCCCTCATTGCCATTTTGAAATCAGAAAAAATGGCACGGCTGTAAATCCTCTCAATTATTTGAAGTAACATAGGACGCATTTAAATTTGCGGAATCTATTAAAGCACTAATTTTTTAGTGCTTTTTTTATAGTAAAAGCTTTTGGATTTAAGAGGTAAGATAAATGGAAAACTTAATTACTTTTCTATCAAAATACGGTATATTCGGTGTGCTTTTAGCCGCTTTCTTCGAGCCCATAATTTTCCCGCCTCCCGTTGAGATAGTTTTGCTTCCGGTTATGCTTAGCAACCAGGATAAAGCAATATTAATAAGCTTAGTTACAGTTTGTGTCTCATTTATAGGAGGGATGGTCGGGTATAATCTGGGCAAAATTGCAGGAAGGCCATTGATTATAAAGATGTTTGGAAATGATGCACTGAATAAGGTAGAGGAAATATATAATAAATACGGAATTTTTGCAGTCATGACTTCGTCCTTTACACCTATACCTTATGAGGTATATACATTGTCTGCCGGGGCTTTTAGGATGAACTTTTATCGTTATTTGATTGCCACTTGTCTTTGCAGATTGCTAAGATATGTGCCAGAAGGTATACTGATACAGCTCTTTGGCCATGCAATGTCTAAAAAAACTTTTGAATCCGTAACCTTTGTTGCAATAGCCTTGATTGCAGTGTTCATCATATACATAATAATTAAAAGATACGCTAGAAAATAATTTAAGTCTGCCGGTGTCAAAATTGATGCCGGTATTTTTTTTATAAATAAATTCAAAAAATCAAGTAATAGGACAAATTGTCCGATTAATAATTATAATAAGGACAATTTAAGATCCGTTATAGTTAATTTATTGTAGGAGGGATATTAATGAAAACAATCAGGGTTCCTAAATTCGTTAAACCTATTTACAGCGGCAAAGATAAATTAAATGAACTAATACAAAAATATATAGTAATTAAAATATCTGCATTGACAACTACAATAAAAAATAAGTTCAAAAAAGCATAACATTAGGAGGTATTGACTTGCAGTGGGTAGCAGGGCTTTACGGAAGAATTTCAACAGACCACGAAGAACAGCACGAGTCTATCCTGGTCCAGCGTGAGGCGCTTATAAAGTATGCCCAGGATAACGGCTTTGAAATCAACGGATATTATTTTGATGAGGGATATTCCGGAACAAGCTATGAACGGCCCCAGATAATTAGGCTTAAAAAAGATATATTAAATGGCAGCATAAATGTTGTTGTTGTAAAAGACCTTTCAAGATTAGGGAGAAACAATCCCCTTACCTTATTGTTCTTAGAGTACTTATCCGAAAATGGAATCAGGCTTGTATCAATAAATGACGGATATGACAGCTTTAAGGATGAAGATGATTATATCGGGATAAAGACCTGGTTTAATGAAAGGTATTCAAAGGAATTATCGCACAAGATAAAATTTGCTCTCAAGCATAAAAAAAGCAAAGGGGAATACTTGGCGGCCTTTGCACCCTATGGATACAGAAAATCCAAAACAGAAAAAAACAAATTAGAAATAGACCCATATGCCGCTTTAATTGTAAAGGAGATATTCAACTTATATATTAAAGGCTATGGGTTTTTAGGCATTGCAAATATCCTCCAAGAAAGAGGAGTATTAAACCCCTCAAGTTATAATTCATATTCAAAAGTGTCCAAAAACTGGGATTGGACTACAATTAAAAGGATAATAAAGAACAGGGTATATCTGGGTCATTCCATACAGAATAAAAGCAAAAAGAAAAGCTACAAAAGCAAAACCTTAATCTCAGTACCCCAGAAGGATTGGATAGTGGTAAAGAATACCCATGAAGCAATAATTGATGAAGAAACCTTCAATACCTGCCAGAATATATTAAGCAGCAGAAAAACGAAAGGAAACTACAGATGCGGTGCAGCGGGGCCTCACTTATTTTCATCCTACCTGTTTTGTCATGATTGCGGTAAGCCCATGTATTATAAAAATATAAAAGGAAAAGGCTATTACAGGTGCGGTGGGTATGTTAAATACGGCAGGTCATATTGCACCAGTCACCAGGTTTCAGAAGAGGAACTTGTAAACATATTGGCATCAGAGCTTAAAAAATTAATGGATGAAAATATATCTATAAATGATTTGGTAGATGAAATATATAAGGGTATGAATATTGACGCCGGATGGTCTGATGAATTAGTTGCGATAGAAGAAGAACTAAAAAAGAACAGAATAAAAATTGATATTATGTACAGGGATAGATTGGAAGGCATAATAGATGGGCGATCATTTGAACGGCTGTCAGGGGAATATTCAAAAATAATTTTTAAGCTGGAAGAGATAAAAAATCAGCTGATTGTAAAAATTATTTCAGAAAAAAATGACGAGGAAGTGAAAATCCAATTATTAAATGAAATTAAAGCTTTGCTAAATTTAGATTCCTTTGACAGAGAGCTTATAGAATTTATACTTAAGCGAATGGAAATTTGCGAGGAGGAAATTTTAATAGAATTTAATTTTGAAAAACCCTGATTCTACGAACTATATATCACATCTGAGATATCATGGGTAACCAAAACAGCGGTTTTTTGCTCCTGTTTCAAAATTGTGCTTATTTCATCTGATACCGCAAGTCTGGTTTGATAATCAAGGGCGGAAAATGGTTCATCTAAAAGCAGCAAATCGGGATTGGTGGCCAGCGTTCTGATTAATGCCACACGCTGGCGCATTCCTCCTGAAAGCTGACGGGGGTAATAGTTTTTAAAGCTTAAAAGCCCATATTTCTCCAACATATCATATACTAAGGTTTTTTGTTCCGGTGTAGTCTGATGCTGAATTTCAAGGCCCAACATGACATTTTGTTCTATGGTCCTCCATTCAAATAAAACATCTTTTTGAAATACGTAGCCTATTTTGCTGGTTGTTCCTGTAATCGGCATTCCATCAAGAAATATTTTACCGGAGGATGGTTTTAACAAACCTGATATCATAGATAAAATGGTGGATTTTCCGCAGCCGCTGGGTCCAACAATGCTTATGAACTCACCTTCATCCACGATGAGAGAAAAATCATGCACAGCTTCTGTTTCGCCGGACAGGGTATGATATTTCATGGAAACATTGATTATTTCAAGCTTGGGATTTGGCACTATTATCCCCCCCTTTACATTACTTAGTTTTTACCGGCTTGTATTGCAAATTTATTGTCTACAACATTTTCAAATGGAGGTATCTGAGGCAGCAAATCTGCTTTGTAGGTCTTTATAACATCGCAAAGCCTGTTTAAGGATTCTTCGGATAGTATAAGGTCCTTTGACCAGGCATCCTGATCCTTGTATCTTTTTACAACCTTTGCAAGCTGGGCAGCATCGGAACCTGGAAAGAAAGATTTAACTGAGTCTGCTATTTCTTCGGGAGTATGGCTTTCAACCCAGAGCATTCCCTTATATAGAGCATTGGTGAATTTTTGTATAGTCTCAGGATTACTCTCCATATAGGATTTTGTAGCAAAGAAACAGGTGTAGGGAATTTCTCCCGAGTCTTTACCTATTGATGCTACTATCGAACCTGCACCCTGGTCTTCTAATACGGTGGCTGTAGGTTCAAATAATGCTACATAATCCCCCATGCCGCTTCTGAATGCGGAATGTGTAGCTGTGAAATCAAGATTTGTTATGAATTCAACGTCTTTTAATGGATCAAGTCCATGCTGCCTTATGACATACTCTAAAGTCATTTGGGGAACACCGCCCGGCCTTCCGCCTATCAATGTTTTTCCTTTAAGGCTCTCCCATTTAAAATCCGTTTCGGGGGTTCTTCCTACCAGGAATGATCCATCTCTCTTTGTGAGTTGTGCAAAAACAACTGTATAGTCTTCTCTTCCTTGATTGTAAAGGTAAATTACCTGCTCCGGTCCGCAAAAACCTATGTCAGCATTCTTTGAAAGAACTTGCTGCATTGTCTTATCTGCGCCTTGTCCGGTTGAGAGTTCGATTTCAAAGCCTTCCTCTTCAAAGAAACCTTCGTTTATAGCCGCATACATGGGAGCATAGAATATGGACCTTACAACTTCATTTAATCTTATTTTTGTGAGCTTCACAGGTTCAGATGTTGGACTCTTTGCAACTGTAGGTGTTGGCGTTGTATCACCTTTGTTTTGTTCTGCTTTAGTGCATCCGCTGAACAATGAAACAATTAATGTAATTATGATTAAAATAATCGCTGTCAGTTTGATTTTACGCAAAACTACCCCTCCAGGTATAAATATTATCAGTCTATACTATTCCTTAACTCCAATATAGGTTACTTGCAGGTGAAAGAATATTTTTAAAATTAATGTTGACATTTCTTAAAATATGGGTATATTATAAACTATGAAACATCTTTAAATATTGTTAAAATGCTATGATGAAGAGGAGTAAACTAAAACTTCCGTCAGAGAGGGAGGCTCATAGGCTGAAAGGTTTTCCGGGTTTATGTTTTTAGTTGAAGGTAGCTTCTGAGCATCCGGGCTGAATTTAAAGTAAGCTCTGACGGTTTCAACCGTTATGTATTGAGAGCCGGTGTTAGCCGGAATTAAGGTGGTACCACGGAAATATATCCTTTCGTCCTTTCTAAGACGGAAGGGTTTTTTTATTTTAATTAGGGGCCGCTGCATTTTGAACACGATCTTTGCTATGTTCAAGTTCCACAAGTTCTAAGGTTCCCTGCTCTGAAAATGCAAGAATTTTTAAACTTCTTATCGCTCAAACAATCTAAAATTCTAAGCATTTTCTGCATCAGCGTTACCAAGAACTTGTTAAGGAACTCTCACAATTCATTTACGTTGTTCAAAATGCAACAGTTCCAATAGCAAAATTAAGGAAAGGGGGCACTACTAAAGTTTTGTCCCCAACTAAGGGAGGAACCATTATGGATGAGACAAAAAATCTTGCGAAAACCTATAATCCCAAAGAATTTGAGGAAAGATTATACGATAAATGGATGGAAAAAGGGTATTTTACACCTGAGGTGGATAAAGATAAAGAGCCCTATACAATAGTTATACCTCCGCCAAACATCACAGGACAGCTTCATATGGGCCATGCGCTGGACAATACAATACAGGATGTCCTTATCAGGTGGAAGCGGATGCAGGGCTATTCAACCCTTTGGGTTCCCGGTGAAGACCATGCAAGTATTGCAACGGAGGTTAAGGTTGAAGAAGAGCTTAAAAAACAGGGAATTATAAAAAAGGAAATAGGAAGAGATGAATTCTTAGACAAGGTTTGGGACTGGACTCATAAATACAGGGCAAGGATAAGAGAGCAGCTTCAGAAATTAGGCTCCTCCTGTGATTGGTCAAGGGAACGCTTTACTATGGATGCAGGTCTTAATGAAGCTGTTAAAAAGGTCTTCATCGATTTATATGAAAAGGGACTTATATATCGCGGAAGCAGGATCATAAACTGGTGCCCGAGATGCAAAACGGCACTTTCAGATGCGGAAGTTGAATATACAGAACAGCAGGGACATTTCTGGCACATCATGTATCCCGTTAAAGGCGGCGCGGAATATGTTGTCGTTGCCACTACCAGGCCGGAAACCATGCTAGGAGATACAGCCGTTGCAGTACATCCGGAAGATGAAAGATACAAGCATTTAATAGGCAAAATGCTGATACTCCCCATAATGAACAGGGAAATTCCAGTCATAGCCGATTCCTATGTTGATAAGGACTTTGGAACAGGCTGCGTTAAAATTACACCTGCCCATGACCCTAATGACTTTGAAGTAGGTCAAAGACACAATTTAGAGCAGATAAGGGTAATGAATGACGACGGTACCATGAACGAAAAGGCAGGAAAATATGACGGCCTTGACAGATACGAAGCAAGAAAGCAGATAGTAGAGGATTTAACCTCATTAGGTCTTTTGGTTAAAACAGAAGAGCATGACCACAATGTAGGAGAATGCTACAGGTGCAGCACAACAGTTGAGCCCATACTTTCAAAGCAGTGGTTTGTAAATATGAAGCCCCTTGCAGAACCTGCCATTGAAGCAGTTAAAAATGGGAGCATAGAATTTGTACCCGACAGGTTCTCAAAGGTATACTTTAACTGGATGGAAAATATTCAGGATTGGTGTATATCAAGGCAGTTATGGTGGGGTCACAGAATCCCCGTTTGGTATTGCAAGGACTGCGGTGAAATAATAGTAGCTAAGGATATACCTCAAAATTGCGGCAAATGCCAATCCACCAACTTAATGCAGGATGAGGATGTCTTAGATACCTGGTTCAGCTCCGCCCTATGGCCTTTCTCAACATTAGGCTGGCCGGAAAACACTGAGGATTTGAAGTATTTTTATCCCACAAGCGTTTTGGTTACCGGCTATGACATCATATTCTTCTGGGTTGCCAGGATGATATTTTCAGGCCTTGAATCCATGAAGGAAATACCTTTTAATCATGTATTCATACACGGTATAGTAAGGGATTCAGAGGGAAGAAAAATGAGCAAGTCCTTAGGAAACGGCATTGATCCTCTTGAAATAATAGACCGTTACGGTGCCGATGCTTTGCGTTTCATGCTCATGACAGGCAATACTCCCGGAAACGATATGAGATTTTATATGGAAAGGGTGGAGGCCTCCCGTAATTTTGCAAACAAGATATGGAATGCATCAAGATTTGTTATGATGAACCTTGATGAAGACAAATATAAATTTGAAGACGTAAAGGAAAATTTATCAATTGAAGATAAGTGGATTTTAAGCAGATTCAACAAGGTAACTTCAGAGGTTACCGAAAATTTGGACCGCTTTGAATTGGGTATAGCAGCGCAAAAGATATACGATTTCTCCTGGAACGAATATTGCGACTGGTATATCGAGCTTATAAAAACCAGGCTTTACGGGGAAAATAATGATTCCAGGAAAGCAGCCATTTACACAGTTTCTTTTGTACTTGAAGGAATGCTCAAATTATTGCACCCATTTATGCCCTTTATAACAGAGGAGATATTTACCCATCTTAAAGGTGATGATTCTTCAATAGTGATATCAGAGTGGCCTAAAAATGACGAGGTCTTCAAGGATGAAGATGCCGAGGAAAAATTAAATCTTATAATAGAAGCCATTACAAGCATCAGAAACGTCAGGGCACAAATGAATGTACCGCCTTCTAAAAAAGCAAGGGTTATGCTTGTAGCTTCAAATCAAAAGGCGCAAAGCGCAATAGAAGTTGGCAGGGTATTTTTCGAAAGGCTGGCTTCTGCCGGTGCCGTTGATATAATGAAGGATAAAAAAGACATCCCTGATGATGCCGTAAGTGCCATAACTCATGGAGTGGAAATCTACATGCCTTTAGAGGATCTGGTTGATAAGCAAAAAGAAATCGACAGGCTTACAAAGGAAAAGGAAAAGCTTGAAGGTGAAATTGCAAGGGTAGAGAGCAAGCTTTCCAATGAGAAATTTATTTCAAAAGCACCTCTTAATCTAGTAGACGAAGAAAGAGCAAAGGGTGTAAAATATAAGGAAATGCTTAGTAAAGTCATAGAGAGACTTGAAAGCTTAAAAAAATAAATATTTTTTAATAATTTGCCGGGGCCAAGGCTCCGGCTTTAGAATGGAAGTGAAATATATGAATTTTAATGAGGCCATGGACTATATAGAAAACACTACAAAATTCGGTATGAATCTGGGACTTCAGAGGATAAACAAATTACTGGAGTACATGGGCAATCCTGAAAAGGAATTAAAATGCATACATATTGCCGGCACAAACGGGAAGGGCTCGATTACCACTATGATTTCAGATATTTTAGCTGAGTGCGGTTACAGGGTAGGTGTGTATACTTCACCTTATCTTCAGCGATTTTCTGAAAGGATCAGAATAAATGAAGCTGAGATAACAAATGAGGATATTGCACGGCTTACCACTGAAATAGCACCTATAGTCGACAGGATAATAAGCGAAGGACTGGAGCACCCCACGGAATTTGAGATTATAACAGCCATGATGTTTAAATACTTTAAGGAAAAAAATGTTGATTATGCTGTTCTTGAAGTAGGATTAGGCGGCAGATTGGATTCAACCAATGTAATAAATCCTGTGCTGGCGGTTATAACATCCATTGATTTTGACCACATGTCGGTACTTGGGAATACCTTAGGTGAGATAGCAGGTGAAAAGGCAGGAATTATTAAAGAAAATGGAACTGTAGTTATATACCCTCAGCAAAAAGAAGCCCACGATGTAATTAAGAAGACCTGCATCGATAAAAATGCCCGCTTAATAGAAGTAAAGGAAGAGGGTATAAATTTAAAGAGTTATTCAATGGACGGACAGGTATTTGACACAGAATTTGAGGATGAAACATTAAAAGATATACATATAAACCTTCTTGGCGAATATCAGCTTTTAAATGCAAAGACTGCCATAGCTTCGGCAAAGGCGTTGCAGGAATTGGGAATAAATATTTCAAAGGAATGCATATACAATGGATTAAGGAAGTCAAAATGGCCGGGAAGGCTGGAGGTTATGAAAAAAAGCCCTATTATATTATTGGATGGAGCTCACAACCTTCAAGGCATAAAGAGCCTTGAAAAAGCAGTACGCAAATATTTTGACTATAAAAGGCTCATTGCCGTGATGGGTATATTAAGTGATAAACAGGTTGAAGATATGTGTGAGGTCTTTATGCCCTTGGCTGATGTAATAGTCACCGTTACGCCTGACAGCGACAGAGCTCTTCCTGCAGAGGAATTAAGCAAAATTGCCCGTAAATATTGCGACACCGTCATAACAGGAGAAAGCATTGAAGCTGCTTTTAAAAAAGTAATGGCAATGGCACAGCCCGACGATATGGTGGTATTTTGCGGGTCTCTTTATATGATAGGACACGTCCGCACACTGGTAGAAAATTTTAGGTAATATATAAAACCCAAGAGGAATATAAATTACTATGTTTAACTAGAAGTTTTAATTTATATTCCGGGGGATGATAGAGATTACAAGTAGCTGGGATAGACTCGATACAAAAGTAAAGCAAAAAGTAAAAGAGGATATTTTTAAGGCTCAAAGACTATACTATCTTTATCAAAAGCTGGGCAAAAGAGCGCCCCGTAATCTCAATGAGTTTTGTAAAAACAATCTCAATAATTATATCAAGCTGGCAAAGCAGCTGGATATAAGCCTGACTCCGGAAGAATTATACAACCGGCTTTTCAAAAAATGAGAGGGAAAATCCCTCTCATTCGATATTTTTTGTATTAAAAAAGTCGAGCATTGCAAAAATAGCTTTGGTATCATGTAGATATGGAAGGGGGGAGAGATAATGCTAAAGGAATTAAATCATGTAATTGACTATATTGAAGAGCATTTAACGGATGATCTGCCTCTTGAAATAATTTCCGAATATGCCGGGGTTTCTGACTATCACTTCAAAAAGATATTCTTTTATCTTTCTGGATTTACCCTTAATGAATACATCAAAAATAGGAAACTGTCGGAAGCAAATAAGGATTTATTAAATGGAGAAAGAGTAACGGATGTTGCTTTTAAATATGGCTATCAGTCAGTGGACGGCTTTACCCGGGCATTCAAAAAATGGAGTGGTTTTTTGCCTTCAGATGTAATAAAAAAAGGCATAAGTAAATCCTTCCCCAAACTTTCATTCATAATAACCGTAAGAGGAGGAATTAATATGGAATTTAGAATTGAAGACAAACCGGCTTTTAATTTAGTCGGTGTAAGTAAACGTGTCCCTATGCAATTTGAAGGCGTTAATAACGAGATTGTGAAGCTTGCACAAAGCATAACGGATGAACAGAAAAAAGAAATGCATTCTCTTCAAAATATAGCGCCTTATGAAATTGTCAATGCTTCTTATGATGCTGACGCTAATTTCTTAAAAGAAGAAGGAGATTTGACTCACCTGATAGGTGTTTTAACGACAGAAAATCAAGTAAGCGGCCTTTTAGATAAAGTGCCGGTGGAAGCCTGCACTTGGGCCATATTTCCAAATGAAGGACCATTTCCGTCAACGCTGCAGGAGACAATGGCAAGAACATATTCAGAGTGGCTTCCTTCTTCCGATTACGAAGTAATCAATGCTCCTTCTTTTTCTTTTACTAAAATGGATGAGCATAAAAAGGATTACGCTTATAGTGAAGTCTGGATTCCTGTTAGGAAGAAATAAAAAGTAAAAATATATTATTGTATTGGGCGCAATTTTATATTTTATTGCTGGCTGTTGAGAATTACGAAGACTAGCAAGAGAGGATATATAGACTTTTAACTGATAAAGGATATACTAATTTTTATTGTAAACATGTTTAATAGAGGTATTAAAGTTCCCTGATACTCATATTTTAAACCTCCATCGGTAGTTTTTGATTAAATCAAAAAACTACCGATACTTTAATTTTGAAAGGTTATCACATATGATAAAGGAAAACTATAATAAAAAAAGGAGGAGGCATGTGGCTAATATCATAGGTAAAGATCTAATAATAAGGGAATTAGGCAAGTGGTTTCCGATGGGATGCAGAGTTGTAAATATTACGTTTATATCCAATAGCTTTAATGATAAATCTAGTCTAGAACTTACTATTATTCCATATGTAAATCAAAGTAAAAAGATAACATTGCATTTTAGCGGTGTAGATAAAATTTCAATTCTGAAAATTAAATCTGACGGTATAAATTGTGCCTTATTGAAATATTTGATTATACAAATAATCAATGGGAAGAGATAAATTGATGGGTTGGCGATTTTAAAACAGACTCAATTAATTTTTATGCTGAAAATGCTAGATTAGCTTCAATTACAGATGTCAATGTCTAAATCTATAGTTTAGTTTATTTACATTAAAACAATAAATAAGTTGCCCATTAAAATAGAAGTATTTTTAATTTTGTAACTAATATCCTAGCCAATCATACTATGTAGTATGATTTGGTGAGGAGGAGAAGGAATGCCTGATAGCTGTAAAGATGGGGCGCTGCTGTTCGTTTCAAATATAGGGGAGGATACAATATCAGTTGTAGACATAGGTACAAGCATGGAAATAAAAAGAATACGATTGCATTCTAAAAACAAAATGCTTTTTAGAACTAAAAAACCTGTTATGGGTCCTCACAGCCTGAGGATGGATGGAAGCAAGAGTATTATATACAGCGTAAACTGCTATGATGATAGCATATGCGAAATTGATAAAAAAGAGCTTGATGTTAAGGAATGCTATTTTGCAGGAAGCCATCCAAATGATATAGCTATAAACAAAGATGAATGCTACGCTTATATTACAAACGGAGATTCGGACGCCGTTTCCATAATTGAACTTAGCAGCAAGAAAATCATCGGACAGACTTCGGCAGGTTCATTCCCTCACGGAATATGCATGAGCAATGACGGTGAATACATTTACATTGCCAATATGGATGGCAACAACATAACCATAATAGATACATGGAGCAACTCAAAGGTATCCAGCATAACTGTAGGCAGCCGGCCTTTGGATATTATATCATCAAGGAACGGAAAATATTTATATGTAACCTGCAGCAATTTAGGTTATGATTCAAAGGGTTCAGTTGCAATAATTGAGACGGGCAGCTACAAAGTAATGAAGAATATTGAAGTAGGTAAAATACCCGTTCAAATTGAGCTATCTGAAGAAGGTCATTCATTGTATGTCACCAATTTAGGAAGCAATGATGTATATATAATAGATTTAAACAGATTCAAGGTAAAAGACAGAATAAAAGTAGGCAAAATGCCAAGGGGTATTATAAGTCATGGAGGATATATCTATATAACCAACAGCGAAGATAACAATATATCCGTTATCGATATAAAAAGCAATGAAATAATTAAAAATATTGATGTTGGAATTGAGCCTACATCAATATTAATAGTTCAATAAATATTTATTTGCTTAACAAAATATCCAGTATTTTTTTACGGTTTTTTTTGGCGCTGGAATTCCAGTTAGAGCATACTTTCTTTGCTTCTTCTATGGATTTTATGCTTATTTTAAGCTCGAAAATATCAGAGGCGGTGTTATCAATCATATTGAGGGTCACCAAATATGAATCATCATCATGTTTGGCATAGCCGGCAGTGAATTTTATATCGTTTTTTAACTGCTCATTATGCTTTGAAAGATAGAGATCCACAGATTCTTTTTTTGAATCTGCAATGCGGTTTTCAAAATATTCCAGGGTATTTTTGCCTTTGGAAGAGAGCTCATAGAGAACTCTTTTTCCATCCTTGTATACATTCAATAATTCAGAGGACGCCAGTTCGCTCAAATATTGCTGTAGATGAAAGTAGTTCATAAATCCGTTTTCCAGCACAATTTCAGTAATAGAAGAGTTGGATACCGTCTGCTTTATGGTTTTAAATATATAAAGTAGCAGCAATTTGCTTTCTGCTAATTCGTATGTATCTCCAAACATAAAATTCCTTCCTTTTCATGTTAATAGCTTAGTAATATTATATCTTGTCGCAATGATTCCAAATGGCTATGCCATTTGAAATTATTATATCATGAAATTTACTATGCAAATTTCGTGGCGAATGAATTCAGGTAATATCATCATCACTTGAATTCATTATATCATTAAGATGGAAATGGAAAACAGTTATTGTGAAATAAAAAAGAAGAAGCAATAAAATTTTTGCTTCCTCTTTTTTTATGTTCATTTAGATTTTCTCCAGCGACTTTCCATTAAGTAATTCTTTTTCTGCCAGGGCTATCATCCTTTTTACCATGATACCGCCCACTTTACCGCAATCTCTGGAGGTTATATTTCCCCAGTAGTCTTCGGAGCCTTGATATACGGGAATGCTTAATTCAGAAGCAATTTCGTACTTAATGTTATCAAGAGTATGATGAACATCGGGAACCAGCTGTGTTCTTCCTGAAGAATTTTGACCTAATGCCATAAACTCTCCTCCTTTTATAATTTTAGTATTTATTATAATAATTTTGATTCGTTATTAATTTATCCCATAGGAGAAAATTTATGAAAGTTATATTGTGCTGTAAATGCATAATATATTTAGGTCTTACATATAAATATATTTTAGTAATTTTTTTCAATATTATGCTTTTTATAGTGAAACATGCAAAGTTGTTTCAAAGAATAAAAATTGCTCAATAAAATTTATTGGGTAAATTTCATGATATAATGAATTCTGAAAGAATTCATTCGACATGAAAATTATGAAATAAATTTCATGATATAATGGTACTATATTTAAAACAATTCAAGGAGAAAGTTTATGGCTTCCAATGCTGAAATACTGAAGGAAAAAATCATTGAGTGGGGGGCTTCAAAAGTCGCCTTTGCCAATGCAGGAGATTATTTGCCGGCATATTTTAAGAATTTGAAATATGCGGTATCAATTGCGGTGAGACTTTCTGATGCAATTATTGATGAAATAAAGGATGCTCCGACTCATACATATTTTCATCATTATAAGGCGGTAAATGCACTTATTGATAATATAACCTTAAGGGCATCTCTTTTAATTCAGGACTGGGGGTATTTAGCCGCGGCCATTCCTGCATCCCAGACGGTAAAAACTTCAGAGGATTTGTATACGGGCATATTTCAGCATAAGACAGCCGCTAATTTAAGCGGCTTGGGTTGGATAGGGAAAAGCGGTTTATTGATAACTCCCGAATACGGGCCAAGAGTAAGGCTGGGCACAATACTAACCGACATGGAGCTTCCCGGAACAGAAGATATACATAATACTGACTGCAAGGGCTGCAATATATGTAAAATCGCCTGTCCTGCAATGGCTATTACGGGGAAGAACTGGTACAAGGGGGTACAGCGTTCTGAAATAATAGATGCAGAAGCTTGCAGCAAGTACATGAATACAAATTTCAAACACATAGGCAGGGGTTCGGTTTGCGGTATATGCATGAATGTGTGTCCCCATGGCAAAAACATCAATAAAAGAAAAATGGAAAGAGTCTGATATCACTCTATCCATCTTTTGGTAACTGGTAATTTTATCTTTTGTTTCTTAAAATATTTAATCTTATGTTAAATGGCAATATATCTTTAATAAAGATATACCATTTTTATTATCTCCGATTTTCAAATTAATATGCATAATCTATGAAAAAAACAAAAAAATTAACATTGATGATGTAAAATTATAAGTAACGATGATTACCTGGCGGCGTTCAAAGTAACACTTAAGGAGGAGAATTACATGAGATTAAGGATTTTGACTGCAGTGCTTGCAGTACTGCTCATTGTAACAGGCTGCAGCAGAGAAGTAAAAATTCCTGAAGAAAATAAGGTTGAAGTTAAAACAGAACAAAACAAAAATGAGGATATAAAAAAGGAAGAAATAGGGAATATATCCCAAGAGGAAAAAAGCATTGATTATAATAAAATAGAAGCAAACGAAGCCGGCAAAATAATGATTCTCATGTATCATGGAGTAGGGGACACTGAAAGCGAATGGGTAAGGACACGGGAAAACTTCCGAAAGGATTTGGATATACTTTATCAAAAAGGCTACAGAACTATAAGCTTGAATGATTATATAAACAACAACATAAATACGCCGGCAGGATATACGCCGGTTGTAATCACTTTTGACGATGGACTTAAAAATCAGTTTAATTATATAGAAAATAACGGCAAGTATGAGATAGATGGAAAATGCGCAGTATCTATTATGATGGACTTTGCCAAAGACAAACCCGAGTTCGGAAACAAAGCTACTTTTTATGTTTATTATCCAGTTCCCTTTCGTCAAAGGGAATTGATTAAAGATAAGTATGAATACCTTGTCAAAAATGGCTTCGATATAGGAAACCACAGTTATACCCATGAGATGTTAGGAAAGATGGATGCAGAGGGGATACAAAAACAGATTGCCTTAAATATAAAAGCAACTGCTGAGTATCTGCCCGGCTATAACGTAAACAGCCTTGCACTGCCTTATGGAAGCAGGCCTAAAGATGAAACATTGCGGGGATTAATTGCAGCCGGTGAATATGAGGGCACGAAATACAAAAATGATGCCGTGCTTTTAGTAGGCTCTAATCCTGCACCGGCCCCCAATAACAGTGATTTTACCCCCCAGGCTCTTCCAAGGGTCAGAGCCAGCGAGATGAATACCTCAGGGACGGGTATGTATGATTGGTTAAAGCATTTTGATACACACCCCGAAGAGAGATATATAAGTGATGGAAATCCTAAGACCATTGCACTGCCTAAAGATAATAAGGAAAAAGTTAATCTTGACTCAGTAAAAGACAAAGAACTGATATTATATTAGAAACAACAATATGAAGTTAGGAGGATTTTTATGGATCCGGTTGCATTCAGTATTAACGGTTTGGAAATAAGATGGTATGGTGTAATTATTGCATCAGGTATGTTTATAGGAACAATACTGGCTATAATTGAGAGCCGCAGGGTTAAATTTGATGAAAACATTATCTATGATATAGTGCTTTTATGTGTGCCTTCGGCAATTGTAGGGGCCAGACTGTATTATGTTATTTTTGAATGGAATTATTATAAGGACAAATTATTGGAGGCAATAGATATAAGGCAGGGAGGCTTGGCTATACATGGAGGAATAATTGCTGCCGTCCTCGCTGCCATAATCTATACCAGAATAAAAAAAGCGGACTTTTTCAAAGCCGCCGATATATGCGCCCCAAGTATGATTTTAGGCCAGGCCATAGGGAGATGGGGAAACTTTTTTAATCAGGAAGCCCATGGCGGTGCCGTAAGCAAGGAATTCATAAGCCGCTTTCCTCAATTCATACAGGAACAGATGTATATAAACGGAGTTTATTATCATCCCACTTTCCTTTATGAATCTTTATGGAATTTTGCGATTTTTATAATACTTTTATTTTACAGAAGAAAGAGCAAAGTCACAGGCGAAACATTTATGCTGTACATAATATTTTACTCCGTAGGAAGATTTTTCATCGAAGGTTTACGGACGGACAGCCTTATGATAGGAAGCTTCAGGACTGCTCAAATCACCAGCATAGTACTCATTCTTTTAGGTATAACGGGTATTGTCATTCTGCGGAAAGTCCAATTAAGAAAAATTTAATGCTATTTTAGGCAATTTTATTGGAAACTTATGTTATAATTCTTTATAGGTTATAAAGGGGTGTGAAACATGAGAATAAATAAGTTTTTGTTCTATACATTGCTCGTACTGTTTTTAATAAGTACTTCTTTTTCAACGATTATTGCCGTTTCTCCTGCAATGGCAGTAAAATATGTTCCGGATATACCCATAGTAAAAGAGCTTATCAAGTTCAGTCAGGAGAACGATGAACTTAAAGACAAGCTTGAGGTAAATGCCGATGCAATTGAAGAATATAAGGATACCCTGACAGAGGATGAAAGAAATGAAATTGCCAATCTTGTTCTTAATTTCATAAGGGCTCAGTATTCAGGAGATTTGGATACCCTGTATTCTTATTGTTCAGAACAATTTATTGAAGTGCTAAAAGACGACCCGTTTTTGGTACAAGCTCGTGATAATGAGCCGGCTCTAAAATTCGTATTGATAAGCAATATAGCAAAAGAGGATGGTAATTATATGGCTTTTATAAGGCTGGAGGATGAGGGAATGGATTCCCAGTACCAGCTGAACTTTTATCTGATTAAAGATAAGGATAGCTTTTTAATAGATAATATAGAAAAGGATATCTAGAATAAAGACAGATGCGGAAAATTAATTCTGCATCTTTTTTATTGTAATTAAGAGGCGATAGTTGATGTTATAAAAGTAGACTGCCGGCAATATACATATACCAAATCAAGGAAAGTGGAGGAATGTTTTTGCAGGTTTTATATATCAGAAAAAAGTATATGACAGCTTTGATTATGGCATTTGTCTTGGCGGCAGCAGCTTTTTTTTACGCTAAGGGTCCGGGAAAAGAGGATATAGGAGCATTCATAAACAATGAAAAAAATATGCCTATATACAGCGTGGATGTGCCTGACAAGAGAGTAGCTTTGACCTTTAATGTGGCATGGGGTGCAGAATATACTCAGGAAGTCATCGATATTCTTAAAAGGTATAATATTAAAGCAACTTTTTTTCTGACCGGCGCTTGGATAAGCAAGTATCCGGATGAGGCGGAATATATTTATAAATATGGTCATGATATAGGCAACCATACAACAACAAATGTAGCATTGACTAATTTATCAAAGAGCAGCATAATCAAGGAAATTAAAGACACGGAAGATAGGATATTAAAAGTGACGGGAATAAAGACTTCCTTACTTCGTGTGCCTTATGGTGAATATAATGAAAGGGTGATATTAACAGCAAATGAATTGGGATATAACACCATACAATGGGATGTTGACTCCTTTGATTGGACGGGTATTTTACATAAGGATATCCATGAAAGGGTTATAAAAAACATTGGCAGCGGCTCCATATTATTGTTTCATTGTGAAAGCAAAAATACAGTGGAGGCATTGCCTTCTATAATAGAGGATTTAAGAAAACAGGGTTACAAATTTATTACCGTAACAGAGCTTCTCTTAAAAGATAATTATTATATAGACAATTCAGGGAGGCAAAGGTCCCTGAAATAAAATCTCCACCGTTAAAGCATCAAAGATTGCTAGCTTATCCCGGAGATCTAGGTTTGTGCAACAATAAAACAAGGGCTTCTTTTCAAGGAGCTCTTGCTTTACCGTGGAATAAAAAAATACATACTGTATACTCTAATAATATCAAGACTGCAAGGGGAGTGCTTATATTGTCTTTGAATACTAATAAGAGAATTATAACTATAGGAATTTTTGGATCTAATGGAAAAACTTCGACATGTAACCTGCTTTCCAGAATATTTAATAGTACGGGAGTATCAATAGCAACAATAAATGACAAGAAACAGGCAAGCTCTCAAAGAATCATGACGAATATTGAATTATATAAAAGGTTAATAAAATTGGAATATAATGATATTATTATACTTGAGATTAACGATGAGCTTTTAAAATGCCATGAAATTTATGATATCAGGTTTGATATACTTATAAACTGTGGTATATCCGAAGATTCATACGAATACAGTGCCGAAGGAATGGACAAAATCAAAAGACTTATAAATTCATTGCATAATTCTAAAATACTCATTTTAAACACAGATGATGACATATGGAAAAACAATATGTTCTTCAATGATACATATCTCATCACCTATGGATTGGGAAGCAAATCTACCGTTACCGCCTCCAGCATAGACTATGGCGACAAGCTTGAATTTTGTTATTGTCTGCAAAGATCCATTTCCACTCTTAACGGCAAAGAAATAGAACCTATGGAGATTCCCGTTACATTAAAAGCAGTAGGGCAGCACAACGTATACAACGGGATGGCTGCTGTAACATCAGCTCTTTTTTGCGGAATAAGTCCGGATAATATACGGAGCATCATGGATGGCAACTTGAAAATCACAAGCGGGGTAAGGACAATATACAGCAACAATGATTTTAAAGTAGTGGATAATTTATGCGATACACTCTTGGGTTTTGAAACAGGCTTTGAGGCTATCCAGAATATCTCATATGAAAAAATGCACTTATGTTTTAATTTCAATTCCGAAAATAATGCCCCTAAAGAGAAATTGCTGGGATCAATAGGAGCGTGGATTCAGACATTGAAAATTAAGAACATAAGCATTTTTAAATACAATTTAGACTCAGATGATTTAGACCTAATTAAACTATGGGGAGAGAGTTTTTTAAAAAACGATGTTGATATTTTGCTATGGGAAGCCACAGAATACAGTATCGAAAAAATAATTGGACTTTTAGAAACTAATGATTTGCTAGCCTTTTTTTGCAGTAATCATCTTGACGTACTAAGGGAAAAATTAACGGAAATCTTGGATAAACGTATTCTGGACAGAAATTCCTTAATCAAGAACTTATAAAATATTTTAAAAACCCTCATAAAAGAAGAGAAATGTGAATAAGTATATCTTAGATTTATTAACGTAGAAATACGAAGGGAGAGAGAGGGTTATGGTGGATAATGTTATAACCTCAAACAAGGCATATGTAGAAGGGAGTATAGCATCGGAACCGGAGTTTAGCCATGAAATGTATGGAGAGGGATTCTACAATTTTAATATCAATGTTGGCCGTTTAAGTGACGTGGCAGACCTACTACCAATTACAATATCCGAGAGGCTCATCGATGGTGTTGAACTTACTATCGGGAAATATGTCATAGTTGAGGGACAGTTAAGATCCTATAACAAGTATACCGACGGAGGTAACAGGCTCATCCTTACTATATTTGCCAGGGATGTAAGCTTTGATGGAGAGAGGACAAAAAATCCCAATCAAATTTATCTCGATGGATTCATATGTAAAAAACCTGTCTATAGAACTACCCCCTTTGGAAGAGAAATCACTGATATGCTCGTAGCAGTCAATAGGCCTTATAATAAGTCAGATTACATACCGGCAATTGCATGGGGAAGAAATGCAAGATTTTCGGAAAAATTAAATGTTGGCGATCATGTTAGAATATGGGGAAGAATCCAAAGCAGGGAATATCAAAAGAAATTAGGGGAGGCAGAAGTAATAACCAAGACAGCTTACGAAGTCTCCATATCAAAAATGGAAAAGGTTGAAGAAGAAATACAACCGGCAGAATAACTGCCGGTTTTTCACATTACTATTTGCGTAAATCATCAAGCAATTTAGTTTTATCCTTGGTCTTATCATCAACGAATTTAATTACCTTGGCAGGAGCACCTGCAACTACAGTTCCGGACTCAACATCCTTTGTTACCACGGCACCGGCTGCAATAACCGCACCTTCGCCTATATGGACGCCCTCTAATATTACCGCATTTGCACCAATTAGTACATTATCTTCTATTATAACAGGAGTGCGGCTGGGTGGCTCTAGTACGCCTGCCACTACGGCACCTGCGCCTAAGTGTACGTTTTTGCCCAGCTTTCCTCTGGCGCCGACTACGGCATTCATATCAACCATTGTTCCGTCGCCTATATCAGCACCTATATTTATAACTGCACCCATCATTATTACCGCATTGTTTCCTATCTTAACCTTATCTCTTATAACAGCACCAGGTTCAATACGTGCATTAACCTTTTTAAGATCAAGCAGGGGAATAGCTGAGTTTCTTCTGTCATTTTCTATGGTGTATTTTTTTATTTTGTCTTTATTAGATTCAATTATGGATGCTACAGTGTCGCTTTCGCCGAATAGTATCCAAAAATTATTATTACCGTATACTTCTAAATCCTTAAGGTCAATTCCATTAAGAGCACCATCAACGTAAGCCTTAACCGGAGTTGATTTTTTAGCTTCCTTTATGTACCGTGCAATTTCATAAGGATCTGTTAAGTCGTATTTTTCGTCGATATTAGAGTTTAAATTATCCATTGCAATTGCTCCTTTGCCTTTATACAGCTTATGTTTTATTTTTTGATTATAATAACATTGTATTGTAATAATGTCAATTATATAAAATATATACAGAATAATAATTTTATTGTATTATATATTTGATTATTATAAGGAATAAGAGCAAAAGAGCAACTTAAAAGGAGGAAAGTTATGGAACTTAAGCAGGGGCTCGTTCAGGTTTATACAGGTTCAGGAAAAGGTAAGACAACTGCTGCATTAGGACAGGCATTTAGAGCTGCAGGAAACGGACTTAAGGTATACATGGTTCAGTTTTTAAAATCAGGGACTACTGGCGAACTGACTTCTGTTAAAAAAATGTCTCCGGATTTTCAGATATTCAGATTTGAAAAACCGGCAGGTTTTTTCTATACTTTAAGTGATGAAGAAAAAGCTCAATTGAAGAAAGAAATTGAAAAGGCTTTTGAATTCTGTAAGGATGTAATTAAAAAGCAGGAATGTGATGTTTTAATCTTAGATGAGATAATGGGAGTTTTAGGAAATAAGCTGTTAAATGTAGAAGAAGTTTTGGAATTTATAAAAAGCAAACCCGAGAAGATGGAATTGATAATGACAGGACGCAATGTTCCTGATGAAATAGCAGCTGCCGCAGATTTAGTAACCGAGATGCGGGAGATAAAACATTATTACAGCAAGGGAATACCGGCAAGAAAAGGTATAGAGTTTTAATAGCAAGGGTCTGTTGCCTTTTAAACATTACATTCGCTATGTTCGAGTTCTGCAAGTTCTAAGGCTCCCTGCCTTGAAAACACAAGAATTTTTAAACTTCCTACCGCTCAAACAATCAAAAATTCTAAGTATTTTCTGCGGCAGCGTCACCAAGAACTTACAGAGAACTCCCACAATGCTCATTACGTTGTTTGAAAGGCAACAGACCCAATTTTTTATCAAAGTTTTGATATGAATTTCTGGAGGCGGTTTAAACCATCCTCAAGAATATCCATGGAATAGGCATATGATATTCTTAAGTGACCTTCTCCGTATCCGCCGAAGGCCGAGCCGGGAACTACAGCTAATTTTCCTTCGTATAAAAGGCGGGTGCAGAATTCCTCGGAAGACAGGTTGAATTTTTTAATCTCGGGGAAAAGGTAAAAGGCACCTAAAGGCTCAAAGCAGTCAAGATCCATGGATTTTAACCTGTTGTGACAGTAAGTCCTTCTTTTATCGTACTCGGTTACCATTTCCTTTATGTTTTTATCGCAGCTTCTTATGGCCTCAATTCCTGCCGCTTGGCTTACCGAGGGTGCACAGGAAACATTGTATTGATGTACCTTTACAATATGCTCCATTATTTTTTTAGGGGCAAGTATATAACCAAGTCTCCAGCCTGTCATCGAGTATGCCTTGGAAAATCCGTTTATGACAATAGTTCTCTCCTTCATATCATCAATGGAAGCTATGGAGAAATGCTTTTTGCCGTAGGTAAGCTCGCTGTATATTTCATCTGAAATTATTGCAACGTGGGTGCCCTTTATAACTTCACTTAATTTTATCAAATCATCCTCATCCATTACCGCTCCTGTAGGATTGGAGGGGTAGGAGAGGAGCAAGGCTTTGGTTTTTGGTGTAATGTATTCTTTAAGGGTTTGTGCTTTTAATTTAAAGCCATCCTCGGGCTTTAAAGGAACGAATACCGGTTTGCCTCCTGAAAGGCTTATGCAAGCTTCATATGCCACATATCCTGGAGAAGGGATTAATATCTCATCACCGGGATTGATGATGGTTCTTAATATGACATCAATAGCCTGGCTGGCTCCTACCGTTACGGTAATTTCATCAGCAGGATCATAGTGGAGGTTGTAATTGTTTTTTACAAGCTTAGAAATCTCTTTTCTTAAATCCATATATCCCTGATTGGCGGTATAGGTTGTCATATCATTTTTTATGGCTTGTATACCTGCATTTTTAACTTCTTCGGGAGTGCTGAAATCAGGCTGTCCGATGGTTAGGGTCAAAGCACCGGGCACATTATTAACCATATTTGAGAAACGTCGGATGGGGGATAGTTTTATAGCTGATACTTTATCTGATACTAAATTTCCAATATCCATATTAATCATCCTCTTTGAATTAATAAAAATTGAGGGAGTGTTTGCTCCCCCAAATTATACTTAAATTTCATATATAAAGCAATTACTTATTGATGATGACATCGTCCATGTTATAAAATCCGGGCTTCTTATTATATAGGTATTTTACCGCCCTTATGGCACCTACGGCAAATACATCCCGGGATAACGCCGAGTGGTTAACTTCAATAACTTCTCCTGCACCTGCAAATATTACCGAATGGTCTCCTACGATATTTCCGCCTCTTATTGAGTGTATTCCGAGCTCCTGAAAGGTTCTCTTGCCCGTCTTTGAATGCCTGCCATATACATATTCCTTTTTTTCTTTTAATGCATTGTTAATTGTATCTGCAATAATCAAAGCAGTACCGCTTGGGGAATCTATCTTTTGATTGTGATGCTTCTCGATTATCTCTATGTCAAAGTTTTCTTCCAATGCCTTTGCAGCCTGCTTAACAAGGTTCAATAAAAGATTTACGCCAAGGGACATATTGGCTGAGGTCAATATGGCAACCTTTTCTGATGCCGATTTAATATTTTCCTTATCTTCAGGGCTATGGCCGGTTGTGCATATGACCATGGGAATTTTCTTTTCTATACCATATGCCAATAATATAGGCAAGCCCTTTGGGTTTGAAAAATCAACTATAACATCCGCTTTTTCTTTTACCGTATTTAAGGCCGAATACACGGAATAATCGTTTGTAAACCTGTCAGGAGTGGTATCTACACCTGCAGCTATGGTTATACCCTCATCATCTTTAACCATCCCTGATACCACCTGGCCCATTCTTCCGTTACACCCGTTCAATAATATCCTTATCATTTATAATCACCTCTGGATGCCGATTCCGTAAGCTATCATTTCCTTCTTTAATATTTCAAGATTCTTTTCCGACATATTCACAAGGGGGAGTCTAAGCCCGCCTACATTTTTGCCCATAAGGTTAAGTGCCTCTTTTACCGGTATGGGATTTATCTCTATGAACAATGCCTTAATAACATCAAACATCTTAAGCTGTAAGTCTAATGAGCCTTTTAAGTCGCCTTCGAAGTATTTTGCCACCATATCATGAGTGTCTTTTGGCAGGATATTTGCAACTACGGATATTACGCCCTTTCCTCCGATAGACAGTATGGGAACAATCTGGTCATCGTTTCCCGAATATATGTCAAGCTTATCGCCGCAAAGCTGGGCAATCCTTGTGATCTGAACTATATCGGAGCTGGCTTCTTTTACAGCCGCTATATTTGGCACTGATACGAGCTCGAATAAAGTCTCGGGAAGTATATTCAAGCCAGTACGGGAAGGTACATTGTATATTATTATGGGCTTTGTAACTTCCTTTGCTATTGCTTTGAAGTGTTCAATACAGCCCCGCTGAGTTGTTTTATTGTAATAGGGGGTTATGACCAAAAGCCCGTCAGCGCCATTTTCATCCGCCCATTTGCTCATTTCAACGGAAGCTTTTGTGTTGTTTGTGCCGGTACCTGCGATAACAGGTATTCTTTTATTTATAACATCTATTGTGAATTTTATTGCTGCTTTTCTTTCATCCAAGCTCATGGTGGAGGCTTCGCCTGTAGTACCGCATACTATTATGGCGTCAGTCTTCTCGGCTACATGCCATTCCAAAAGCTCTTCTAATTTTTTAAAGTCAACTCCATCTTCTGTAAAGGGGGTTATTATGGCTACTCCGGAACCGGTAAAAAGACTCATAAATTCCATCCTTTCGATTTTTAATAAAGTTACTGTTTAATCACGTATTTTTACGTGATTATCTATTTAAGAGAAGCTGGGCTATCTGAACTGCATTTGTGGCAGCGCCTTTTCTAATGTTGTCTGCAACTACCCACATGTTCAAACCATAGTCTAAGCTTTCATCCCTTCTAATCCTGCCAACATATACTTCGTCTTTATCCGCAGTGTAAAGGGGCGTTGGGTATTGGTTATTTTCAGGGTCATCCTGAAGAACAATTCCAGGACTCCTCCTTAAAAGCTCTTTAACTTCATTAACTGAAAAGTCTTTATTTAATTCAACGTTTATTGATTCGCTGTGGCTGTAGAATACAGGGACCCTTACAGTTGTAGCAGTTATCCTCAAGCTGTCATCGTGAAGGATTTTCTTGGTTTCATTTACCATCTTCATTTCTTCTTTTGTATATCCGTTTTCTAAAAAGCTGTCTATATGAGGCAGGCAGTTTCCGGCAATTGGATACAAGAATTTCTTTGGCGCATCGCCTTTGTAGCCGTTCTCTAAATCAGAATATCCCGAAACTCCGGCTCCCGATACTGATTGGTATGTTGAATATACAATCCTTTTTATTCCGTAGGAATTGTGAAGGGGTTTTAATGCCACAACTGCCTGTATTGTTGAACAGTTGGGGTTTGCTATTATTCCCTTGTTCCAGTTTATATCCTCTGGGTTTACTTCGGGAACTACCAAAGGAACACTTTCATCCATCCTCCAGGCACTGCTGTTATCTATTACTACAGTTCCCTTTGAAGCAGCAATGGGCGCAAACTGAAGGCTTGTGGAGCCGCCTGCAGAAAACAGTGCTATATCAATACCTCTGTCAAAGGAGGTCTCGGTTAATTCCTCCACTGTGTATTCCTTGCCGCAGTATACTATTTTCTGACCGGCAGATTTCTTTGATGAAAACATGTACAGATTTTCTATGGGGAAATCCCTTTCCTCCAAAACCTGAAGCATCTTTCTTCCTACCATTCCTGTTGCTCCTACCACGGCAACATTAACTTTTTTCATTCCCTTACCTCCTTCTATTTTCTGTAAATGCATTTAAACTTTATCTGGTGTACTTATTAAAGGCAGTAGAACATTGCGGAAAGTCTGTGTACTTGTCAGCTGAATATCACCAACTTATGGCGAGCGCGGCCGTCAAAACCAGGACGGCTTTGGGGCCGGCAAGCTCTTTGCAATCAGATACCAAAACCACAGGTACTAGGACTTGTAGCAGTTCGGAGGCCTTTGAATAAGTACGTTATTAAAACGTTTCAACAATATCTATACTGACACCGGTTCTGGCTATTTCATCAAGCTCATTTTTGTCGGCTTTATTATCTGTAATAAGGCGCTGTATCTGATCAATATTGCAGATTTTTGAAAAGGTTATACGTCCTATTTTTCTGTAATCGGTGATGAGAATATTTTCATCCGATGCCTTAATTACCGCTCTTGTAAAATCAGCAGTATCGATGGTGGATGTGGTTATGCCTTTTTTTGCCTGGACACCGGCACAGGGGATAAAGGCTTTATCCAGACTGTATTTTTCCATTTCGTAAACAGCACTGCTTCCTAAAATATTTCCTTTATAATTTTTGATTTTACCGCCGATTATAATGGTTTCGATATTTTCATAGCTGCATATAATCTTTGCCACATCAAGGGAGTTAGTGACCACAGTCAATCTCATATCGCATATTAAAGGTACCATTGCATGGGATATGGTGCTTCCCATTAAAAAAATGGTATCTCCATCCTCTATGTATTTCGAGGCTCTCATTGCTATGGCTTTTTTCTCGGCTGCTGCTTCCTTCATGCCTTCTTCAACAGTTGGGAGCCACATTGCTTTTTCCACCTTAACGGCACCGCCGTGGGTTTTTTTAAGCAGGCCTTTCTTTTCTAAGTCCGCCAAATCCCTTCGTATTGTATAAATTGAAACATCAAAATTATCGGCAAGGCTTTGAATCTGGACAATGCCGTCGTTATCAATCATTTGCAGTATTTTCTTTTTCCTCTCTTCAGTCAGCATTTCCATCACCTCCCTATATAGTATATTCGCTATTATGCAAAAGTGATTACAAATTTATGCTAATAATCTGCTAATAATTTGCTCATATTAACAATAACAGTTTGAAAAGCGGATGTCAATAAAGATGCTCGGGATATATTAATTTATGTGAATTTTCATTGAATTGACACCAAATAATAGGCTATGCTACTATTGTGGTATATTTATTATGGCAGAAAAGCCAGGAGATGGAATTAATGAGAGACGATATACTTTTAAAGGAAATAACAGATATAAGAAGGCATATCCATATGAACCCAGAAATGGGCTTTGAGGAATATGAAACATCAAAATACATAAAAGAATATTTATTAAAACTTGGTATAGAAGTTATAGAAGGCATTGCTAAGACCGGTATTATAGGCGTTATCAAAGGTAAGAAAGGTAATTCCTCAGTCGCAGTCAGAGCGGATATGGACTGCCTGGAAGTGAAGGAAGAAAATGATTTGGCCTATTGCTCAAAGATTCCCGGGTTAATGCATGCATGCGGCCATGACGGCCACGTGGCGTCATTGTTGGGGCTGGCTTATACAATAGTAAATTCAAAAATGAGCTTGGATAATTCCGTTATATTGATATTTCAGCCTGCAGAAGAAGGACCGGGAGGAGCGGAGGTAATTTTAAAGAGCAAGGTACTTGATAAATTCAACATAAAGGCAGTACTTAGCATGCACATTTATCCTGAAATAGAGCAGGGGAAAATAGGCTGCTGTATTGGGCCAATCACCGCAAGGAACGGAGAAATAGATATTCATGTAAAAGGAAAATCAGGCCACGGGGCACTTCCTCATACGGGGATAGATTCTGTTATTGCTGCATCCCAGGTAATACAGGCGGTGCAGACAGTAATTTCAAGAAAGATAGACCCAAGGGAAAATGCAGTTATAACTTTAGGGAAAATATACGGGGGAGAGGCAAGGAACATACTTGCGGGCAAAGTAACCTTAGAGGGTACAATCAGAGCTTTTTCCAAAGATGTATACAGTACCATAAAGGATAGCATAAACATGTTCTGCGATGGTTTGGCAAAGGCAAACGACTGCACAATAGAAACAGAGATTCGGGATATGTATCCTGAAGTCAAAAATGATGCCAGGCTGTTTGATATGTTAATTAAGGCCGCTGGAGAGGAGAATGTGGAAGTTGTAAAACCTCTAATGATATCCGAGGATTTTTCATATTATAGGGAAATTGCTCCCCAGCTCTTCTTCCTTTTGGGAAGCAGAAATGAAGATGAGGGTTTTACCCATCCTCTTCATAACAGCAAGTTCAATTTTGATGAAAGAATATTGCTGAATGCCATTGATATATTCAGCTCAATACTAGAGATGCTTGATAAAGAATAAAATTAGCATAATTCCATATACTACTCATTTAGAGGGGGTAGTATAATGAGATACTACGATTTCCTGGATGCCAAGCTTGTAAAGAAGACACCTTTTAAAAAGGTAATTAAGGCAAAGATAAAGTCAAACAGGCCTCTGTCCGAAGAAGAAATAGCCAGAGAAAAGCAAAAGTATGAAATTGCAAAGGAACTGGGACTTGACGATAAGGTAAGGCAATTAGGCTGGAGCGGCTTGACGGCAAGCGAGACAGGAAGGATAGGAGGAATTATGACTAGGCGCAATAAGGAAAGAAGAGACGATGACATGAAAAGCGGCAATATACCTACCTGGTAGAGGTAGGTATATTTTTTAAGATATGCTATAATGATTCCTGAATATTATGCGGCATTGCCGCAAGGTAGGAATCATTAAAACATGCTTCAACGCAGTTCGCATGCTATAATGATAGTGGATTTCAGGGGGTGGAAACGCGTGCAATATGAGGATTTTGCCTTAATTTATGACATGCTGATGAGCGATATTGATTATGAAGGCTGGAGCAGCCACATCCATGGCAGGATAAAAAGCAATAATTCAGAAGCTGAAAAAATACTTGAGATGGCCTGCGGCACAGGAAGTATATCTGTAAATATGGCGCAATTAGGGTATAATGTTACTGCTTTTGATTTATCAGATGAAATGCTCTCAATAGCATACAAAAAAGCACTGGATGCAGGGCTGAAAATAAGATTTCTTAATCAGGATATGAGAAGCATCAATGTAGAAGATGAGTTTGATGCCGTCATATGCTTGTGTGACAGCATCAACTACATAACTAATAAAGAAGATCTAATTCAAATTTTTAAATGGGTATATAATCATTTAAGCCATACTGGCATTTTTATATTTGATATAAATTCTTCTTATAAACTAAAAAACATAATCGGCAATAATACCTTTACTTATAACGAAGAAGATGCGGCATATATTTGGGAAAATAATTTAACCGATGAAAAAACAGTGGAATTTTTTATTACCTTTTTTATAAGGGAAGGCATATTATATAGGAGGTTTGAAGAATTTCATACTGAAAAGATATATGAAAGCAATGAAATACAAGGAATGCTTAAAGAAGCAGGATTTGCTTCCATAGAAATGAACGAAGCTTACACATACTATAGGGCAAAGGATGATTCCGAAAGGATTTCCTTTTGCTGCAAGAAATAATAGATGGAGGGTACATAATGAAAGACAGGATAATAAGAGGGACTGCTGCGGGTGGAGAATTAAGATTCTTTGCTGCCATAACCACACAGATAGTTGAGGAAGCCAGAAAAATACATAATACCACCCCCGTGGCGTCGGCAGCTTTAGGTAGAATGATGACTGCAGCATCCATGATGGGAACAATGCTTAAAAATGACAGGGACAGATTAACGGTGCAGATAAACGGCGGAGGAGAAGCCGGCCAAATCGTTACAGTAAGCGATAACAAAGGCAATGTAAAAGGATATATATCAAATCCTAATATAGCACGTCCCCTTAATGCGGAAGGAAAGCTGGATGTAGGCGGAGCTGTAGGTACAGACGGGCGCTTGACAGTTATTCGGGATTTGGGGTTAAAAGAGCCTTATGTAGGTTATGTGCCCATAATTTCAGGAGAAATAGCCGAAGATATAACATATTATTTTGCTTCTTCCGAGCAGGTGCCTTCTGCCGTAGCATTAGGAGTCTTAGTTGATACCGACAATTCTGTTGTTGCTGCCGGAGGATTCATGATCCAGGCTATGCCTGAGGCCAGCGAATTTACTAGAGACATATTGGAGTTCCGCTTAGATGAAATACCTCCCGTAACACAGATGATAAAGGATGGCGGAAAGGCGGAGGATATTATAGCTGAGCTTTTGGATGGAATGGACCCCAAAATTCAGGAGGAATATGAGCCTGAATTCATATGCGACTGCAGCAAGAAAAAGGTTGAAAGGCTTCTTTTAAGCCTGGGGCATGAGGAGCTTGAAAGCATGGAAAAAGAAGAAAAAGAAACAGAAGTGGTTTGCCATTTCTGCAATACAAAATATCATTTCTCGCAAAAGGATATTCGCGAGCTTAAGGAATCGGGTCTTAACCAATAAATGTACTAAAATCCAGGGGTTAGGGGATACTTATTTTAATAAAATATTTTGCTATAAAAGTTGTTGACTTTGCTAACTAGATATTATATACTAATTTATGTCGCTGAAACAAATGTATGCGATATGTGGGAGCATAGCTCAGCTGGGAGAGCATCTGCCTTACAAGCAGAGGGTCATAGGTTCGAGCCCTATTGTTCCCACCACATATGGCCCAGTAGCTCAGTTGGTTAGAGTGCCGGCCTGTCACGCCGGAGGTCGAGGGTTCGAGCCCCTTCTGGGTCGCCATATGGCCAGATAGCTCAGTCGGTAGAGCAGTGGACTGAAAATCCACGTGTCGTTGGTTCGATTCCGACTCTGGCCACCATTTTAATGATAGAGGAAGCATATTACATAATGTATCCCTATCCTAATATGCGGGAATAGCTCAGTTGATAGAGCGTCGCCTTGCCAAGGCGAAGGTCGCGGGTTTGAGCCCCGTTTCCCGCTCCATGTGGCGACATAGCCAAGTGGTAAGGCAGAGGTCTGCAAAACCTTTATTCCCCAGTTCAAATCTGGGTGTCGCCTCCAGAGAAGCCCTGAAACATCAAATGTTTCGGGGATTTTTTATTTTGAGAAATTATTGCTCAAAAATGCAAATCTGTCCTAAATCTGTCCAATCTTAAAAATCTGTCCTAACTTATCTGCCGCAGCTCTCTCTGCATCCTTTTTAATGTGGATATAAATATCATCTGTTACAGATGTCCGGGCATGACCAAGCCTTTTAGATATTACATTGCTTGTTTCTTTGATATCATACAGCAGACTTGCATGTGTATGTCTTAAACCGTGGAATGTAATTGTCTTTACTTTATCGCTGCAGGACTGAACACACTTTGAAAATGTCTTTGTTATATATTGAGGTCTTAATGGCCTGCCATCTTCCCAGCAGCAAACATATTCATAGTCTATATGATTTACCTTTGATGCATCCTCCTGAGCAGCTTTCAATTTATTTAGCCATTCCATAGTTACGGTGTCGATTGGTATATTTCTCTTGGAATTTTTAGTTTTTGGTGTTTCAGGCACTAAAACACCGCCCTTTTTTTCAACCATGCTATGCTTTACTTTTATAATTTGACTATTGAAGTCCACTGCATCCCATTTAAGAGCGGATATCTCGGCTTCTCTCATGCCGGTACTATATGCCAAAGTAACTGCATTAAAAAATTTTGCATTATCCTTGATAAAATCCATAAAAATTTTTATTTCATTCAGTGACCAAACTTCTATTTCTCTCTTATCGTCACTAGGAGGCGAAACATTATCTGTAGGGTTAATACGTATCATCTGCCAGATTACAGCCCATTTTAGGGCTAAATGGAGCATTTTATGGGTTTTTAAAACGGTACCTTGAGCATATCTGTTAATTACAGTACCGTTTTTTAATTTTTTAGTTTCCCCCAACAGATTATTATAAAACTGCTGTATTATTGGCGGTGCTAATTTATCAATTTTTATATGCCCTATATGATTTTTAATGCAGTTACAAAATGTAGTATATCTGGTTTGAGTTTGATAGGCACATTGCACCAATACATAAGATTTATACCAATAATCGAGGTAATCACTGAGCGTCATTTTGCTTCCGTACTCTATTTCTCCATTTGCACTCATCGTCAGCCATTTAGCTTCAAAAGCTTTAGCCTCCTTAGAGGTTTTACATGTTTTTGTTTTTCGCTTCTTTTTTCCGGTTAAAGGATCCTTTCCAAGATAAACCTCAACATAGTATCCTTCTTCTATTTTACGTATTGACATTTTACCCTCCTTCCAGGACAGATTCAGGACAGAAATAAATTACCAAGCATTTCTACATTCGGATAAAACTTCGGGTGAGTATTCTAAAGCATATTTACTAAATTCAACAGCCTCCTTCTCTATTACTTCCATATCGCCTTCTTCCATGTCATGGGAATATAGATGTTTCGATTCGTGCCATATGGTTTCGAGTTGTTTTTCGGGTGATAAATTTGAATTAATAACAATAAGATATTTATCGTTAAGACCTTTATAAAGCAATCCATAAATACTATCTAACTTTTCAAAAGTAATTCTGATAGAATTATCTTCTTCCAAGCGTCTCATAAAACAAGCTACTTCATAAATAATCGTTTTATTCATTGTTCTCCTTTTCAAATATATCAATCATTTTTAATATTTTTTGCCTATCGCTTGATGAAAGCTTTTTTATTTTGTGAAACATTAATTTAAATTCCTGCTCTAACTGATTTATTTCATCGTCATCTGTTATAGAGAAAGAACGGAAATCATCCTCATCAAAATAATTTTGCGGCAATCCACATATTTCTATTATTTTATTTAAAACTTCTTTTGGGGCAGGTGAGCGGCCAGCTTCTATATCCCCAATATAGCTCCTAGACAGACCAAGTTCATTAGCCAACATAAGCCCTGTGAACTTATAACCAATTTTTTCACTCTTAATTTCTCTAGCTTGTTTTACTTTTTTTCCAATTTCCTTCTTATCAAACATAACTACCACCTATTAATCGTAATAAAGTAATTATACGTAAATAACGTTAAATAGTCAAGAAAATTGCGTAATTTTATGATAAATAATGAAATCAATGCAGTAATTTCTTTAAATGACACAATATGACGTAATATTACGTATGTGTATTGTTGTAATTACGTAATTAATTACGTAAAATAAAACTAAGCTAAATAAAGCAAATTAAAAGAGGTGATAAAAAAATGAATGAACTATTTATGGGATTAGCCTGGAATAAAAAACTTGAAATATTAAGGACCATTAAAGGATGGTCCCAGATAGAAGCAGCGGAACAATGCCAAACAAATCAGAAGGCATACTGGAATTGGGAAAAAGGCAAAGTATGCCCCAGGAGAGACAGTCAGAAGGTAATAGCTGCTGCTTTTGGGGTGGACATAAAGGAGATATTTGGCAATGAATATAAAAGTGCATAGGCGGTGATGATGTGGACTTCAAATATTATACAGCTAAAGAACTTGCTGCAATGTTTAATGTAACCACTGTAACTATAAAAAAAGAATTTGAGAGGAAAAAATTAAATGGTTTCCTCGTCGGCAACGAACTAAGGTGCTCCCAAAGGGATGTAGATGAGTATACCAATTTTTTAAAGTATGGCAAAACATCAAAGGAAATTGAGCTCGAGGGGGAAGTTGAAAATCTTACTAAAAAGATGGACATACTTAAAAAGTTGCTTAAAGACGTACATAAAACTTTCTTAGAAGCAGATGCTGCTTTATAAAAATGTACAAGCAGTATGAATAATATGTAGCAAATAATAACATCCTAATCTTCAAATATGAGTGAAAGGGAGAGACCATGGCAATAAAAGTAATTTTTGAATATCCGGATAATCCGGATGCAATGGCAGAAATTGAGGACACACAAGCCAGGATTACACTCGACATCCTCAAAAGAATGCTAACGCCAATACAGTTAGAAGCCTTGATGAACAAACTAAGAAGCGAAAGAAAGGCGTAAGGCCTTAATAAGCTAACTATGTACAAGCCTAGAAGGAGGTGAAAGAATGGCTGAACAGCAGAAACAGGAAGAAACCTTAACCATTGATGAAATTAAAGAAAATATTGAAAAATACGGCATGCCAAAAATCCGTCTATCAACAAGAAAAGGATGCGTAATTGCTTATCCTGACAGCGTTGAAGTAAATAATGGTTACTTAGATTTTTTTAAAGGAGAACGATTAGTAGCCTACACTAGCAGTAATCCAGAAATTGTTATAATTGACTATTTAGATAATACTAAGGCCGCATATGAAATAGGAGACTTGATTTTATCTTGGCCAAAGGAGGGCATCTAAATGACCACGCGTTGCACAAACTGTAAAAAGTCTTGGAATGTAAGCCTTTACCGGTGTACAAGCCATTTAAGGAGGTGAGGGAATGGACCATAAAACAGTGATAGATGAGCAAATTAAAGTTTTACAGAACTTGCAGTCAGATAATGTAAATGCCAACATTCAGATTGAATTAAAAGTAAATAATGCGATTAACATAGTAAATCAGATCTGCAATCTTATAAATTGTGTAATACGTTCAAAATAGAAGATGCCGTCAGCTGCTACTAACGGCACCAGTAATTATTCTGACAAATATTTGATGATTGCATTTTTAAAGTCGGTCAAAGCGTTTGCTATTTCTAACTTTAAATTTTCTAGGTTTTGCTTATCAATAGGAGCATTGTAAGCAGAATTTGTTGATACGTTAGTATGTTTTAAATTATTTATTATTGATATTAACTCATAATCTAACTTATTTATATCTTTCAATTGTACACCTCCCTTAATATAGATTTTACCATTTGAGGGAGTTAAGAAACAGAGAAATGTAGGAGGTGATGAGAGTGGAAAAAATAAATGAAAAAATTGAGGCTTTTATACTTACCTATCTTGATTATGTACAAGAATCACTTGAAAAAGTTAAAAGTGGAGAAACAGTTGATACAGTAGCAATCTATGCTTTAGGCGATGCGATAAGGATAATGCATCATATAAGGAAAATATCGGATAATCAGTAAAGTTTTTTAACCCATCCGTTTATATCATCAGGCACATTATATACTTCACCATCCAGCATATCCCATTCGTCACAACTAGTGGTATGAATATATACATCATCTGCAGTTGCTTTAGCTGAGTGATAAGTGCCGTAACAAACGTTATTAATAATCAAAATGAATCTGTTTGTTACTTTATCTAGATTTATTTGCATTAAACCAATTTTACTATTATAAAAATACACATTAAACACCATCCTTTTAAAAATATTACCATCAATGATAAGAATGGACAAGTATATAAAATTCAAAGGAGGTACTCAATATGACCGCACGCTGTACATGCTGTAAAAAGCACTGGAATATAAGCATATATCAGCAGGTCCCTAAATCCGGTTATGTCTGCCCAAGGTGCAGGAGCAGAAAAAAAGAAAGTGTGAAAGGCGGTGATAAAGTGGAATGGGTTAATGTGGACCATGCAGTGTTATATATTCTACGCTCCTTTTCGGGAGAGAGTCTGGTTAAAGCCTTAGTAAGATTGCTTGGCAAAAAAACAGTGCAGGAGATAGTTGATAAATGCGAGGCGGTGATTTGATTGAGCATAAGAGCGTTAAAAGCTTACATTGACTTTTGCAGTGCATCAGGCCGGGAGCCGACATGGGAAGGCTTAAGAGCAATAAAAAAGGCCCCATCTAAGAGGGCTATGTAAAGAGTTCAAAATTATTATAAATCAAAAGTTTTAAAAAATCAAACTTTTTAGAGGAATAAGACTTATGGATACAGATTTAAAACCGTGCCCATGCTGTGGAGCTCCTGCAGAACTTAACGAGTGGGGCTATGTGATATGCCCCGAATGTGGGTTATCAAGTGCCATAAAGGAGACAGTTGAGGAATCAATAGCAGCATGGAATAGGAGGGCAGAATGAATTATATTGAATTTTTACAATCAAAAATAGATATAGCTAAGGATACAGGCTTTGAAATATCACCGGATGAAGTAAATCCGATACTTAAGCCACATCAAAAGGATGCAGTTATATGGGCTGTAAAGGGCGGCAAAAGAGGACTGTTTGAAGCTTTCGGCTTAGGTAAAACAGCTCAGGAGCTGGAGTGGTGCCGCATTATTGTTAAACGTATGGGGGGGCAGGCTCTTATAATCTTACCGCTTGGAGTAAAGCAGGAATTTACACACGATGCAGTACACCTTTTAAGGATTGACCCTCCTGTGTATGTCCGTACAATGGCAGAGGTTAAATCCACAGATGCACCTATACTTATGACAAACTATGAGCGCGTAAGGGATGGGGACATTGACCCAAAATACTTTACGGCTGTATCCCTGGATGAAGCATCCGTATTACGGAGCTATGGCAGCAAGACATATCAGACTTTTCTAAATAAATTTAAAGGTGTGCCTTTTAAGCTTGTATCAACGGCAACACCTTCACCAAATAAAATCAAAGAGCTTATTCATTATGCAGGGTTCCTTGAAATCATGGATACCGGGCAAGCCTTAACACGGTTCTTTCAGCGTGATAGCACCAAGGCCAATAATTTAACCCTATATCCGCACAAGGAAAACGAATTCTGGCTATGGGTGAGTAGCTGGGCGTTATTTATAACCAAGCCGTCAGATTTAGGATACTCAGATGAGGGATATGACTTGCCTCCACTTAATATAAGATACCATGAAATACCTGTGGATCATACAACGGCAGGTACCGATAAAGACGGTCAGGTAAAGCTTATAAGAGATGCGGCTTTATCCTTGCAAGATGAAGCAAGGGAGAAAAGGGAAAGCATAGGCTCCAGAGTGGCTAAAATGGCGGAGATAGTAAATGCCAATCCGGATGAACATTTTATACTTTGGCATGACCTGGAGGCTGAACGACATGCTATAAAAAAGGCTCTGCCTGAGGCTGTGGAGGTTTACGGCAGCTTGGATTACGACATACGAGAGAAAAGAGTAATTGACTTTTCAAACGGCAAAACAAAGCTGCTTGCTACTAAAAAAGAAATATCCGGCCAAGGCTGTAACTTCCAACGGCATTGTCACAGGGCAATATTTGCAGGCATAGACTATGAGTTTAATGACTTTATACAGGCCATACACAGGATATACCGATTTTTACAAACTGAGCAGGTCATCATAGATATCATATCCACCGAGAGTGAGCGGCAAATCCTGCAGGCTTTGCTTAAAAAGTGGGAGCAACATGATTACCTGACAGCTAAGATGACGGAGATTATCCGTAAATATGGCTTATCAAATACAAACTTAATTGAAAAATTGAAAAGAACAATGGGGGTGAAAAGAACGGAAGTTAAAGGCAAACATTTTATGGCCGTGAATAATGATTGCATCCTTGAAATGCAGCAAGTACCGGATAATTATTTCGGCCTGATACATACATCAATACCCTTTGGTAACCATTATGAGTATACTGCAAGCTACAATGACTTTGGACATAATCCGGGAAATGATAACTTTTTTAAGCAAATGGATTATTTAACTCCGGAGTGTTACAGGACCTTAAAGCCGGGCAGGATAGCAGCCATACATGTAAAAGATAGGATACTCTTTGGCAATGCCACAGGTGACGGTATGCCGACATTAGACCCATTCAGCGACTTAACAGTTTTCCACTTTATCAAGCATGGTTTTAGGTATATGGGGCGCATTACAGTATTAACAGATGTTGTGAGGGAGAATAACCAGACATACCGCTTGGGATGGAGTGAGCAATGCAAGGATGGTTCTAAAATGGGTGTTGGATGCCCGGAATATATCCTGCTTTTCCGCAAGCTCCCAAGCGACACATCAAAGGCCTATGCGGATGAGCCTGTAACGAAAACAAAAGAAGAATACACCAGGGCACAATGGCAGATAGATGCTCACTCTTTTTACAGGACATCCGGAGACAGGCTGCTAACAAAAGCAGAATTAGAGGCTATGCCGGTTGATAAACTGCAGGCTGCATACCGCAAATATAGCCGGGGGACAGTATATAACTATAAAGAGCATGTGGAACTTGCAAAAAAACTTGATTTTGATGGGAAACTTCCTGCATCCTTTATGGTAGTCGCTCCGGGCAGCTGGGATGATACTATCTGGGATGATATTAACAGGATGAAAACACTTAACACATCCCAGAGCCAAAAGAGACTGCAAATGCATGTATGCCCACTACAGATAGATATAGTTGAGAGGATTATAAACCGTTACTCCAACAAGGAGGACATTGTATGTGACCCATTCGGCGGACTTATGACAGTACCTGTTACGGCCGTGAAAATGGGCAGGGAGGGTTATGGTATAGAGTTAAATACAGATTATTTCAGGGACGGCGTAGGGTACCTTAAGGCTGCCGACATGGAAGTGGACATGCCTACATTGTTTGATTTTTTAAACTTAAAGGAGGCTTAGTAATGGCTAAAAGAACAACTGAAGAACTTAATAAACTGGCAGAACTACCCTTGGCGGCAGAAATCCATCCAGAAAAAAAGAAATTTGAAAAATTATCAGCCATCTATGAAGGCGAAGACTTTAAATACAAAATCAGTAAAGATTGTGTACAGATAATAAAGGAGCATAATAAATATCTTACCATTCAAAATTCAGAGTTAGAAAATTTAATAGCAGGTCTGACGAAAGTCTATACAATAGTTAAGGCAAATGAAGTATAAAGGCGGGATAATATGCAGGAAATCATAGTAGATAATTTTGCTGGCGGTGGTGGAGCATCCAAGGGAGCAGAGATGGCGACAGGCCGTCCGGTAGACATAGCAATAAACCATGACCCTTATGCTATAGCAATGCATAAAGTTAACCATCCCAACACAAAGCATTACTGTGAGAATGTGTGGGAGGTTGACCCAGTTGAAGCCTGTGCAGGCAGGCCTGTAGGATTGGCTTGGTTTAGCCCTGATTGCAAACATTTTTCAAAAGCTAAAGGCGGCAAGCCAGTAGATAAAAACATCAGGGGGCTTGCCTGGGTAGTTATAAAGTGGGCTAAGTTAGTAAGGCCAAGAGTAATAATGCTAGAAAATGTAGAGGAATTTAAGACATGGGGGCCGCTGGTAGACAATTACCCAGATCCAAAGCGTAAAGGGGAGACGTTTAACTTATTTATAAAGGCTCTTAAGAAATATGGCTATAAAGTTGATTGGCGGGAACTCAGAGCATGTGATTACGGAGCTCCTACCATACGCAAAAGATTGTTTTTAATAGCCAGATGTGATGGTAAAAAGATTGTTTGGCCAGAGCCGACCCATGGAGTCCCTGACTCTCTGGAAGTATATGCAGGATTATTAAAACCATTGAGGACGGCAGCGGAGATAATAGACTGGTCCCTTCCTTGCCCAAGTATATTTGAGAGGAAGAAGCCACTTGCAGAAAATACCCTGCGGAGAATAGCCAAAGGAATACAAAAGTTTGTAATTGATAATCCGGAGCCTTTTATAGTGCAGGTTAATCATTCAGGGGCGAAACATCATTATTGTAACTCCATCAATGCCCCTTTGCCAACTATCACAGCAAAGCATGGATTTGGAATAGTAACGCCGGTTATAACACAGCTGGGGCATACAGGCGGAGGAGATAGGCTCCACGGAATTGAGGACCCATTGTCAACAATAGTGTCAAAGGCAGAGCATATGCTTGTAACCCCATTTTTAACTCAATATCACAGCTATGATGACAATGTGAGAGGACAAACATTAGACAGGCCATTGCTTACACAGGACACCTCAAATAGATATGCGCTTACATGCGCTTTCCTGACAAAATACTATGGCGGTAATTATAAAGGTGACGGAGCTCCTCTCAATGCACCTGTCCATACAATAACAGCTAAGGACCATCATGCACTTGTCACAAGCCATCTTATACAAATGAATAATAACTGTGACGGTACACCCTTAAATAAGCCACTTAATACTATCGTTGCAGGCCCCGGGCATATAGGAGAGGTCAGAACCTTTTTAATGAGCTATTACGGTAATGATAAGGATATAGGCCAAAGAATAGATGCTCCTTTGAGGACCATAACAGCGAAAGACAGATTCGGAATTATAACTGTAAAAGGTAAGGATTATCAGATTGTTGATATAGGAATGAGGATGCTAGAGCCACATGAGTTATTTGCAGCTCAAGGCTTCCCAAGTGACTACATAATAGACAGGGATGATAAAGGTAATCCATATCCTAAAACACAGCAGGTTGCAAGATGCGGTAACTCCGTTTCGCCGGTGATACCTGAAGCATTAATAAGGGCAAATCTACCGGAATTATGTACAGGCACTACTGATGCGGTAAAGGAGGCATAACCATGACAAAGCTATCAAAGCAGCAGTTTATATCTGCTTTTAGACGGGATAAGACAGTTAAAGCTAAGGCCCAGAGGGATGCAGATGCTTACGAGATGGACAGGTTTGCTCAAATTAATCATCGGTGCAGAAACATTACGGTTAAGGGAGCCCGACAGAGACGATACAACTATGAATAGTAAAGCAGAATTGATACACAAGGTAGGTGATAATTTGGATAATGTGCAGTTAGAGAACGGTTATACAGCTATAGCGAATGAGATACTTGAGAAAATAGCGCAAATAAAAATCAGTCCTACTCAATACAGATTAATATTTGTAATTTGGCGCTATACATATGGATTTAAACGAAAAGAACACGAATTATCACTTACCTTTCTGGCTGAGGCCACCGGATGCGATAAACGTAACATCCAGCGGGAGCTAAAAGACCTAACCGACAGAAAAATAATATATAAAAACATAAAAGGCAGTAAAAGGATAATCGGATTTAATAAACATTACACTGAGTGGATGGATTATCCCCCTACTGAAAATGTTATACCTATTGGCAAAATAACCAACGGCAAAACTGCCATTGGCGAAATAGACAACGGCGAAAGTAACAACAAAGGGGTTGGCGAAACTGCCAACGGTACAGTTGGCGAAATCGCCAACCAAGAAATAAAAAATAAAACAAAATATAAAGAAAATATATATAGTGCGGTTGAAAGTGAAATTTTAAATTACTGGAAATCAAAATGTTTAAAACAACATAAACCCACTCCGGATTTAAAAACAAAAATTAATGCCGCTCTGAAAAAGCACGGTAAGGATTTAATAATCCAAGCCATAAGCAACTATGCAACGATATATGACGATGACGGTTATTATTATAAGCATCCTTGGGATTTAGGTAAATTTTTAAAGCAAAAGAATGGCTTGCCAGAGTTTGTGGACGAAGGTGACCAGTGGATTAGTTACAATCTACAACTCAAAACCAGAGCAAGCCCAACTAAAAAGGGAGATAACATACCCAATGCCGGCTCCTTGAAAAAAGAAGGTGAATATATATGCCCCTTCTGTAAGGATACAGGCTGGGTGAAAGAGGATGGAAAAGAAGAATACAGATGCAAATGCCAAGGAGGGTAGCCTATGGAATACAAAGTACCTCCGCATAATTTAGAAGCGGAACAGAGCATTTTAAGCAATATCCTTATAGACCAAAACTGCATTAATGATGTCATAGGTATTATAAAGCCTGATGACTTTTATGACAGCAAAAACCGTATTATATACAATACCATGCTTAAAATGTATCAGGATGATATAAATATCGACGTTGTAACTCTTGGGGAGCAGTTGCAGCCCAGACTAAAAGATATCGGTGGGATGCTTTACCTTGGGGAACTCTTTAAGGGCGGTGTCCGTGTAAATGTAAAGGATTATGCAACTATAGTCAAAGAAAAATCTAACAAGAGGAGCATCAGTAATATAGCATATGACCTTTATAATGCTGCCTTTGATGATAATCAGAGTTCCAGGGATGTAATGATAAACACTGAGGATAAGCTTTTTAGTCTAAGCGTAAACCGAGATAAAAAGCTTGCAACAGCCGAAGAAGCCATAAACAGCACATTGGAGCAGATTGAGAAAAACTATAAAAACGGCGGCGGCATAGTTGGTATTAAGACTGGATTTTATGATATAGACAAGTCCATAAATGGTTTACTCAGGGGAGATTATATTGTCATAGCAGCCAGGCCAAGCATGGGAAAGACTGCATTAGCCTTGAGGATAGCTGCAAATGTATCCGAAGATTATTCAGCCGCTTTCTTCTCTCTTGAAATGAAAAAAGAGAAATTGATGCAACGAATATTGTCTACGGATACCATGATAAGGCTTGAAAATATTAAGCAAGGCAGGCTCAGTGATGATAGCTTTACAAAGATAGTCGGGGCATCGGCTGAAATATCCAGAAGAAAATTGATGATTGATGATACATCCGAAATATCTATTCAGGAAATTAAAGCCGAATGTAAAAAGTTGAAAATAAAACAGGGCCTTGATGTAGTTGTAGTGGACCATATAGGCCTTATCGAAAGCGGCGAAAGGACAAACAGCAGGGAGCAGGAATTAAGCAAAATATCCCGGCAACTTAAAAAAATGGCCAATGAATTGGATATATCGGTAATTATACTTTGTCAGCTTAACAGAGGACCGGAAGCCAGAGACAATAAGAGGCCCAGGCTTTCAGACCTCCGGGAGAGCGGAGCAGTGGAGCAGGATGCAGATGTAGTGCTTATGCTATATAGGGATGATTATTATAATGCCGACAGCAGTAAGAAAGGTATTGTAGAGTGCATTATAAATAAAAACAGAGACGGTGCCGTCGGTACTGTTGAGCTTGGCTGGTTGGCAGAGTTCCAGAAATTCAGGAATTTAGATAATGGGCGAAGGGATGATTAAATGAATAAGGTATTTTTAATCGGCAGACTGACACAAGATCCAGAGCTCCGTTTTACACCGAGCGGTAAAGCGGTTACTAGATTTACACTTGCTGTTAATCGAAATTTTAAGGATAGCAACGGAGAAAAAAAGGCTGATTTTATAAGCATTGTGGTATGGGGCAAGTTGGCTGATAATGTTGCAAATTATCTTATAAAAGGTAGACAAGCTGCTGTATCCGGACGGATTGAAACTAGGAGTTATGAGGATAGCAATAGACAGAGAAGATATGTAACTGAGGTAGTTGCTGATGAGGTGCAATTTTTGGGCGGTGGAAAAGCTGAAAATAAGCCTACAGGTGCTTTGGAGGAAAATGATTTTACTCCGGTGGATATGAGCGAAGTTGATATTCCATTTTAAAAGGGAAAGGTGAGGAAAAATGAAAGTAAAATGTGACATTGATGTTTGTAAATATTATAAAGAAGGTGAATGTGTAACCGAAGAATTGAAAATCAATGAAGAAGGTGAATGCGATTGTTTTGAATATCCAGATAAGTTTTTTAAACATATTAAAAATCCGGCTGGGAAATATGAATGGATTGAAGCGATGGGTAAAAAAACTGAGGTTTTGGGCAGGGAAATGTTCGTATGTTACGGCTATATAACAGATGGTAGGACAGGTGCTGTACTGTGTGACGCAGACTTCAAGGAAAAAGCAGAAAGCAAAAAAGAAGAGATACTTAAAAAAGCGGCTGAGCTTGAAGAAAAATATGGTATAAGCCCATTATATCAGGCTTGAGTACACAATCTGTAAAGGAGATTACTATGAAAACATTAAAATTTTACGGTTATTCAGATGATACTTTCGGAGAATATGCAATTACCAATGAGGATGTTGATAATTGTAGCAATAACAAACCTATACAATGCCTAATAACTTCGAGTGAAGGCAATCTATTCGTAATTGGACACTACTATATACATCCTAATGACGGTTGCTGGACAATTGGCATATCCCCGCATGGAGAAGGTTCAAAAATACCAAATTGGCCAATGCGTATATCAGCATGCGATGTTCCTTATTCTTGTTGTTTGGAAATTGATGTTCCTGACGATTTTAAACTAAATTGGTTTTCAAATGGAAGACCAGCAGATATAGATTAATTCACAATCTGTAATTAATGCGTACTAATGGAGGTGTAGAATTGGGCGAAAATGATTATAAAAAATTATGGAGTAGCGGTAGTAATGTACTTTATTATGCCGATAACTCTGCAACTATATTAAAAGCATTAAATGATGCTATACATGGATTGTATTACCTTGGCGGAGAACATAGTTATATAATCCATACTTTAAACACTACAACATACGTAGAAGAAGAATATAAAAGGCTGTTAAGTGGCATTATTGAAAATCAAGACCTTTCCGATATTGCAAACAAGTTAGAAATGGTAAGAAGTTTGTTGTTCGGGGATTGCTTTAATTGGGATTATATATGCGAAGAACTTGAAAAAATTCCACCAAAGGGGGAAGCAAAGTGAAAAATATGAAGTGGATACCGATAAGTAAGGATTGCCGCCAGTAGGTAATTGTGTAATCGTAACCGTAAAAGAACACTACAGAAAACAATTAGAACTCAGATATCCAGTATGGTATATGAAAAAGATTTATGGTCAAGGGTATGCTTTTTATTTTGGCGAAATAGGGAATGTGTTAATGCCTGATATAAGTGAAGTAATTGCATGGATGCCAATGCCAGCACCTTATGAACCAAAGGATTTAGATTGGAGTGATATATAAATGAAAATAGAGATTGAAATTGACGAAAAATATATTGCGGAATTGGTCTCACAGGAAATTGCAAGGCTTATTGTAGCAGAACATAAATACGAAAACAGAGAAGCAAGATACGGTATAAGAGAAGGGGTAGACAAAGCTATAAAGCAATATATCTACACAAAAAAGGATGAAATAATTGAAAGGGTTGTAGATAGAGCAGCAGTTGAGATTGTGAAAAAAGGCATACCAAAATTAATAGAAAAGTTATAAGGTAGTACGCATTTCAAGGAAATTATGAAGTAGAGGAGAGAAAGTAAATTGGATAACAAAGATAATGTATATGCACTTATATATGCAATCTTGACACCCGAGGTAGTGCCTATAGATAAGATACTTAGAAAGTTTAATTTACTTCCTCCTCAAACTCGTAAGCCTAAGACAAGAACATTTACCCAGGGTGAGTTAGCAAATATACGTCGGCTAAGGGAGCAGGGGATTATTTATCAAGATATAGCCAATACGTACGGCGTAAGTTTGTATTGTATATGGTTAAAGTTTAATAAGCGGAAAGGTGCCAATTAGGAGTAAAGGATGAAATAGAATCAGTTATTTTAACTTAATCAAAATTTTCCCTCCTGAAAAAAGGTAGGGAATGCAACAAATAAATAACCCACATGTAGACAAGGAAAAGGAACAAAGGGCAATCTGGATGCTGCCTGGGTACAAGCCCTGTATCTGGGCGGCGAGGAGGTTGAAAAGAGAGGTGATTATATTGAGTGAGCTGCATTATATAGAAAATTATAAGGACATACTAACCCAAATAAAAATTCACCAATTAATAATAGAGAATGCAAAAATAGAACAAAAATATTACTTAAAACAATTTCATTCTTCAGGACCAGGAGATATTTCATCCATCACTATAGATGGTATGCCAAAATCAAATTTTGTGTCATTACCATTTGATAAAATAATAGAAAACCTCAATAGGTTAGATAATATGCTGTTCATCGAAGAGGGTATATTGAATCAATTACATAGGACAAAAGAAGAATTAGATATGAGAATTAGCTCACTCGAAGGAATACATTTCAAAGTTGCATGGATGAAGATAATTGAAAATAAATCTTTGCAACAAATTGCAGATGAGCTAGGATATTCATTAGACTGGATTAAGAGAATTAGTGCTGAAATATCTAATCGATAAAATACTACACTTTTTATACACTGACAAACTCAAAAACACGAGTTATGATAGTATCATAAGAGTCCTGTATACAAGCAGGGCTTTTTATATTGCACTAAAGAGGTGAGGTGTTTGAAAATAGGAGATATACTCCGGAGCCAACAACCTAATGAATATATAAAATTAAATAATAAAAGGAAAAAGAAGGAGAGGGCACCCAAGAAGGAGCACCTCTCCTTTTATGATATTCGAAATTTAATGCAGCATGACAGCCATAAAAGACGTAAAGGAGCGATAGTGCAAAGGAGCTGGGGTAAGTGAATTATGTAGAGCCAATAAGGGACCCGATTATACTTGAAAATATAGCAAATGATTTAAAAAAATCTAATATGAGAGATTATGTAATGTTTATGTATGGTATTTATACCGGCCGTAGAATCAGCGACATTATAAAACTCCGGGTTAATGACCTTAAAGGCAAGGAATATATAAACCTCCGGGAGACAAAAACAGGGAAGCAAGTCATTCTTCCCATCAATAAGGTATTAAAAAAAATTCTGGATGAATACCTGAAAGATATGTCACCGGAAGAATATGTATTCAAGTCCAGTCAGAAGAAGAATAAACCAATTGATAGGACAACAGCATATAAGATTTTAAAGAATGCCGGTAATAAATATGGATTGGAGAATATTGGTACACATACCTTACGTAAAACCTTTGGTTATCATTTTTATATGCAAAAAAAAGATGTAGTCATGTTGATGGAAATTCTTAACCATTGCGACCCCGGAATAACCCTTAGATATATAGGATTAATACAGGAATCAATTAATGATGCGGTTAAAAAATTCAAAATATTTTAGCGTATGGTCAACATAAACAAAAAACTGTGAATAGCCTAATATTGTAAATACGAAAAGTGTTGATATATAAAGGGTTACAGATACGTTTTGAGGATACACACAATAATAAGATATGTTGAATTGTCAAATGTAGAGGGGTAATGTGCAAATGTAGAGGGGTATTTTCGCCTTTATTTAGGGAGGGTAACAATTGACTTGCCCTCAGGCCTTGAAAAACCTAGAAAGTTATCAAAAGTTAATGGAAATTGTGTCATCTTATGAAACAATTCTGAAAATTTAAAGGAGTGAAAAATATGATTTATGTATTAATCAGTTTATTTTTATGGATATTTGCTGCTATGAATTTAAAATCTTCAATAAAACCTTCCAGAAATTCAAATGTAATTATAAAAACATGTGATTCGGATTATGATCCACTACGAAATTTTAAATTTCGGTTATGGATAGAAAATACATTTAATCCTGACCATATAGGTGTATACCTTGGTAATATAGATGACCTGAAATATTTTGGTATCAAAACAAAGATTTCCCCTCCTAAAAATACAACAATTTAATACCCCATATATAGATAAAAAATCAGAAAGGGAATTAATATGCCTTACGTTTTTAATAAACCTAATTTACCTCCACCTGTAAAAGATAAGAAAACCTGTGGAAATCCATATACTGATTTGTGGGTGACCCTTAAATTTACTTTAGAAATGAGCGACTATTGTAAAGATATTCGAGAAGAAGATACATCGCCAGCATTCCATTCTGCACTTTGTGATAAGTGTATTAAAAAGAAATGTAGGTTTATATACATATGTGCAGAACTAATAAATTTAAAGACTAAGGAAGATGAAGACGAAAGCAATACAAACCCTTGATGTAAGCAGCTTTATAGACATGTTTTATAAGCCGCGTTATAATTTTGGGTCCTTCCCAGGCCCCCGGGGAGGTGCGGGTCTGGCGAACCCCGGGAATTTCGTCAGTACAAAAAATTTTATCAGGGTAACAAAGGTGGTTTGACATGGAAAATTTAAAGGATAGATACAAGGAAATTGATGGTAAATTGTGCGCAACAACCGAGGAAGTATGTGAGCAATTAAATATAGCCCGTAAAACTTTAAGTGAGTGGGAGGAAAAAGGATGTCCCAAAGCTGCCCGAGGTTGGTGGCCGATATGGGACATTTTACGTTGGAGGGGTTTAGTTGGTACCGGCATTAAAACTGAAGAAGATCTGGAGAATATGTCCCTTGCATCCCAGAAATTGAAATGGGAAGCCGAATATAAGATGTACAAAGCCGAGGAGGCTGAATTTAATAATGCAGTTGCCCGTGGAGAATATGTAACTAAGGAGAGTGTATCCTCTGAACTGCAAAGATTTTTCGTAGTGCTAAAAAGGTCACTTATGGCTATCAGCCGTAAAGTGTCAAATGAGGTGGGAGCTTATGTTGATAATATTACAGTCAGAAAAATTGAAAAAATGGTTACGGAGTTGCTTATAGATGCCCTTGGACAATTATCTATCGACGGCGTATATTCGGCGACCAAGAAGAAAAAGAAAGAAGAAGCATGAATGGCCTGACTGGTTAAGCAGCTCCCTTAATGTACTAAGACCACCGGAAGACCTCACAGTTTCCCAATGGGCAGATAAAAACAGAATACTGGATGCAAAAACTTCATCTGAGCCAGGAAGATGGAAAACAGACAGAACCCCATACTTAAGGGAAATTATGGACTCATTTAATGACCCGGAAATAGAAGAAAGCGTAATTTGCAAGTCAACGCAAATAGGCGGAACAGAAGGCGCTAACAACATGGTGGGATATATTATAGAACAGGATCCTAGCCCGACCATGATTGTATATCCGACTATTGACCTTGCAGAGTGGACCAGTAAAAACAGGCTGAAACCAATGGTCGACTTATGCCCCAAGTTAAAAGAAAGATATCACGAAGGGGAGAGTAAGTTACTTGAACTTCAATTTGATGGTATGTTTATTGCGCTTTCTGGAGCGAATTCACCTTCGTCACTTGCTTCAAAGCCCGTGAGATTTGTAATAATGGATGAATTGGATAAATTTCCTCTCAGTTCCGGTAAAGAAGCAGACCCCCGAAAGTTGGCGATTGAACGTACAAGGACTTACCCGACAAGTAAGAAAATAATAAAAATTTCAACCCCCACAAGGAAAGCCAATCCTATATGGCAGGAGTGGGAGAGTGCGGATGACCAGCGCCGCTATTATGTGCCTTGCCCTCATTGCGGCCATCATCAGACCTTTAAGTTTAAGCAGATTAAATGGCCAAAGGAATCAACAGCTGAAGAAGCCCAGGCAACGGCATACTATGAATGTGAAGAATGTAAGGGCATGATTATGGACAGCCATAAGCAGACCATGATAATCTCCGGGAAATGGATATCAGAGAGAAAAACAGGCACAAGGAAAACAGCATTCCATATAAATGCAATTTATTCCCCCTGGCTGAAATTCGGGGATATAGCTTATGAATTCTTAAAGTCAAAAGACTTCCCTGAGCTACTCATGAACTTTGTAAACTCATGGTTAGCGGAACCATGGGAGCAGACAGATGTAAAATTAAATTCAGACTTGGTGTTAGAGCGGCAATCTGAATATGATGAGGGTGTAGTCCCGGACGGCACACAGCTTATAACAGCTGGTGTTGACGTACAAAGGGGCTATTTTTATTACACAATAAGAGCCTGGGGAACATCCATGACCAGCTGGAATATTGCACATGGCCAGGCTGAAACCTGGGACCAGATAGAAAGCATTATGAATTATCCATTCGAGGACAGATACGGAAATCAATATCAGGTCAATTTATGTGCCGTTGACTCCGGAGACAGAACAGATGAAGTATATGAATTTTGTGTAATAAATCAGGAATGGGCAGTACCTGTTAAAGGTTCCTCCCGGCCTTTACAGTCCAGATACTCTATGAGCACCATTGAAAAGGTAGACAGTAAAGCTTATGGTATGCGCCTTTATATGGTTGATGGCGGACAATATAAGGATATGATCGCCGGAAGGCTTAACCGTCCTAATGGTACAGGCTCATGGATGGTGTATAAAGGCTGTGACAGGGACTATGCGGAGCAGATATGCGCTGAAGAAAAAGTTATAGAAAAAAAAGGCGGTATTGAGGTTGAAGTATGGAGACCAAAATCTTCCCATGCTGCTAACCACTATTTGGATTCCGAGGTTTATGCCGCACTTGCAGCTGACCTTTTGCATGTAAGATATCTGCAATTTAATAATAAAGAGCAGCAGGAGCAGAGGCCAAAGCCTCAGCCGCAAAGTAATTTTATAAAGCAGGAGAGCAGTTGGATACAGCAAAGAGGGAGGTGGTTAAGATGACGACACAGGAGCAGTTAAACCAGATTAATAATGCAGTAGCTGCCATTGAAAACGGCGCCCAGGAATACAGGATAGGCAGCAGGATGGTACGTAAAGCAGATCTCTCTGTACTGTATCAGGAAAGACGGCGGTTACAGCAGCAATTAAATGAGGAAAACAGCGGCAGTACCTTTGTAGCCAAGTTTGACCGGCGCTGAAAGGGGGTGACAAATTGAATTGGATTGATAAAACCATAGCTTTTTTTAGTCCTTCATGGGGTTATAGGCGCGTGGCCTGGCGAAATGCTTTAAGAGGCTTTTATGATTCCGGCGGCATGGATAGGCTTAATTCCGGATGGACTGCTGTTAATGTTACGGCAGAGCAGTCTGACCAAGGTCAAAGGGATGTTATAAGAGCCAGGTCAAGGGACCTTGAAAGGAACAGCGATATAGCCGAGGCTATAATCGGCCCCTATGAAAGAAATGTTGTAGGTACCGGAATTAAGGTGCAAGCAAAAATAATCAAGGACGATGGCAAAGAGGATGATGGATTAAACCAGAAAATTGAGGATTTATTCAAAGAGTGGTGCCGTCCCCGAAACTGTGACATTACCGGACAGCAATCCTTTCAGGAGATGCAGGCCATGGCTGAGCGCCGTTTGTTGGTTGACGGCGGGATAATATTTCAAAAGGTATATACAAACGAGGGAATTGTCCCTTTCAGCTTGCAGGCCAGAGAAGTAGATGATTTGGATTCATCTTTCAACAGCCTGCCGGGAGTAAATAAAAACAGAGTTGCCGGCGGAATAGAATTTAACCAATATAATAAGCCTGTTGCATATTATTTAAAAAAATTCACTCCTGATGGATACTGGACAGGCCAGAGTGAACGGATAGCCGCAAAAGATATAATTTTTCTCTGGAAGAAAAACAGGCCAACGCAGATAAGGGAAATGTCACCTCTTGCTAAAACGCTGCCAAGGGTAAGAGATATCAATGAGTTTGTAGAGGCTATATCCGTAAAAGAAAGAATACTTGCTTGTTTAGCTGTTTTTATCACGAAAATAAATCCAAGCGGCAGCTTAGGCCGTGGGATAAAAACAGACCCTGACAGCGGGTACAAGGAAAGAACCATATCGCCGGGTATGATACAGGAATTGCAGCCGGGAGAAGCAATAGCATCGGTTAACCCATCCGGACAAAGCAGCAATGCAAGGGAATTTATATCCTCTCAGCAGAGGCTTGCCGGCAGCGGACAGGGATTATCTTATGAAGCAGTATCCCGTGATATGTCGCAGGTTAATTACAGCAGCGCAAGGCAGGGCTTATTAGAGGACCAGCGGACATACACAATGGCACAGCAATTTTTAATTGAACATTTCTGCCATGAGGTATATACCGAATTTGTAATATCAGCCGTAATATCCGGAAAAATCAATATCCCGGACTTTTGGAGCAATAAATTGAAATATCTGAAACATGAATGGATAGCTCCGGGGTGGAGTTGGATTGACCCCCTTAAAGAGGTTAAGGCAAATGATACGGCAATAAAGAGCGGTATGGATACCCTAGCCAGGATATGTGCCGAAAGGGGCATGGATTGGAAAGATGTATTAAAGCAGAGGGCTAGGGAAATAGAGTTTGCCAATTCTTTAGGAATTTCAATGGTAGGAGGTGAAATAAATGACGAAGCAGACGAAACCACAGGCGGGGATGCAGCAGATGAGGACGATAGCGGCACAGATACGGGCAGTTAATGATGAATCCCGTACCATGGAACTCTCTTTTTCATCTGAGTTGGCATATGACAGGTGGTATGGACCTGAAATATTGCTGCATGATGAGACAGCTGTTGACTTAAAGCGGCTCACCGAAGTGGGAACCGTACTTTTTACCCATGGCAGGGATCCTAAATTCGGCAGATTGCCTATAGCAAAAATTGAAAAAGTATGGATTGACGCCAGTGAGCGCAAATGTAAAGCTCTTGTAACCTTTGACGACGATGAAGAAAGCGATAAAATCTATCAGAAAGTAAAAAAAGATATGCTCAAGGGTGTATCCGTAGGATATGCAGTAAGCAGCTGGGAGGAAGTTTCAGCCGGAAAAACATCATCCAATGGCAGATTTACGGGTCCATGCTACATTGCATTGAAATGGGAGCCTTTAGAAATATCACTGGAGCCTACACCTGCAGATCCATCGGTAGGATTGGGACGAAACATGGACGAGCCTCCGGAGGTTAACCCAAAAGAGAGGTCAAATTCGCAAGCGCTTGCTAATTTAAGCCTTTATGAAAGGCAAATTCAAATAAATCAAAATATTTTATCTTAAGGAGGAATGAAAATGAAGAAAAATCAGCGCAGTGAAAAAATATTAAAGCAGCAGGAGATTGTTAATGCTGCCAGAGCAGCCGGAAGGGAGTTAACTTCCGAGGAGCAGGCTGAATTTGATAGTCTGCAAAGAGAAATTGACACCTTAACTGCAGAAATAGCAGAAGAGGAAAGGGCTGCTGAGACACAGACGGCAGAGCAGAGGGCAATACAGGCAGAAAGACAGCGTGTGACGGAAATAAGCACTATGTGCAGAGACTTTGAAATGGATCCAAGCGAATTTATACGGGATGGACTTTCTATTGAGCAGGTAAGAGGCAAAATTCTTGAAAAAATCAAAAGCGAAAGGGCGCCATCTCCTGCTGCCATTGAAGTCGTGAGAGCAGAAGAAGAAAAAATAAGGACGGCGGCATCTGATGCCCTGTTAATGAGAAGCGGAATTTCAATTGACAAGCCTGCAGAAGGCGCAAGGGATTTAATGGGTATGAGGCTTCGTGACATAGCAATTGATGTATTAAAAAGAGCCGGCAATCATAATGCCCATAGACTGGATGCCGAAAAGCTTTTAAGAGCTGCACTCACACCTGACAGTCAGTTTGTAAGCATACTGTCAGATTCGGTTAATAAGTCCATGGCGACAGCATACAAAGCCCAGAATACCACTTATCAAGCGTGGACAAGAAAGGGCAGCAATCCTGATTTTAAAGAGGCAGCTGTTTATCAGATTTCTGAGGCCGGTGAACTTGTAAAAATGACACAGGGCGGGGAATTCAAATTTGATGAAATGAAAGACAGCAAAGCAAAAAAATCTATAGCAACATTTGGACGTTCATTTGGGTTGACCAGGGAAGCATTTGTCAATGATGATATAGACGTCCTTACAAGAGTACCCGCAGCTTATGTAAGGGCAGCAGGAAGAGGTATAAATAAGCTTGTATATAAGACTCTTGCAAGTAATCCTACAATATATGATAACAAAACTCTTTTCCATGCAGACCATGGCAATTTAGCTTCATCCGGAGCAGTTATAAATACTATATCCATCGGTGAAGGCCGTAGAGCTATGAGGGTACAGAAAAATTTAAGAGGTAAAGAGGTGCTGAATATAGGACCATCTTTCCTCATAGTACCTTCATCCTTGGAAACTGCTGCACAGCAGTTCCTTACTTCCCTTGCTGACCCTGCAGGAGCACATGCGGGAGTAGCAAATGTATTCCGTAATTCTTACAGCCTTGTAGTTGATGCTGAGCTTGATGATTACAGTGAGATAGCTCATTATCTGGCAGCTTCACCGGCTGACATAGATACCATTGAAGTAACTTACCTTAATGGCGATGAGATGCCGAAGCTCGAAAGCAGGGTAGGCTTCGACTTCTTGGGAATGGAATGGAGAATTTACATTGATTATGGTGTAAATGTCCTCGATTACAGAGGTTTATATAAGAATCCGGGAGCATCAGCAGGAGAATAATCTCCTGCTGAAATATTTTAAATCGAAAGGAGATAAAAAGCATGGCTAAAGGAGCATATATACAGAGAGGCGATACATTAGATTTTACAAATTCATCAGGGTCAGATATAGCATACGGAGACGTTGTCCCTATAACCAGCAGGATAGGCATAGCAGGAGAAAATATTAAAAACGGAGCTACCGGCTCCCTGAAAATTGTTGGGGTGTTTGAACTCCCAGCAGACAATACTGCAGCTTTCGCTGTCGGTGATGTAGTGTATTGGGATGCAGAAAATTCTATCGTAGAAAAAACTGCCGGAGCCTATAAAGCGGGTGTGGTTGTCGAAGCAAAAGCTCAGGCAGGAACATTAGCAAAGGTAAAAATAGACTAATGAATCTTAAAGATATAATAGAAAATGATGTCCAAAACTTATTTTTCAACCTTAATGAATTTGCTGAGCTGCATAATATAAATAACCGTGAGCTGGTCGTTGTTGTTGATAATGACCAGCTCATTAAGCGCTCTAAAAAGGAATATGACGGAATAAGCGTAGGAGAAATTTTATACTTTGTCAGAGCCGCTGACTATGGGAATCCTCCAAAGGTTGATGAAATACAGATATTTGATAACCAGTCTATGTTGGTGTTTGATGTGCGGATAAGTGACGGTGTATATGAAATAATCCTTAAAAGGAATGAGTGATAACCATGGCAAAGGAAAGAATATTTGTTGACACAAAGCAAATAAACAAGCTTGCAATTGAACTTAAAAACCTTGAAAAGGAAATGCCGGGAGCTGCTGTATCTGCCATTAACAGGACTGTTGATACCATAGCAACCAGAATAGGCAGAATTACTGTAAAGGAATATGCCATTAAACAAAAGGAAGTCAAGGATTCTATAAAAAAGAATAAGGCATCCGGAAAAACCATAAATGCAAGTTTAGAATCAAAAGGATATACTTTATCTTTTGCCCATTTTCCGCATTCTCCGGCTACCAGGATGATAGCACTCACATTAGGCTCAAACCATCCAAAAGCCCGGGTTAAAGTTAAAATAAAAAAGGCTAATGGCAGTGTACCGTCTCAAACAGGTTTTATTGCACCAACAGGAGCAAAGTCGGCTGATAAGGTGCAGTTTAATGTTTTTCACAGACTGGGAAAGGCAAGATATCCTATTGCTCCTATACGCACTTTGTCGGTACCTCAGATGATTGGCAATGCAAAAGTAGAGGATGAAATCCAGAAGGTAGCCCAGGAAACGCTGGAAAAACGTATTGAACATGAGATAAATTACCGGCTTGACAAGGCAAGCAAGAGGATAGGGGGTTAAATTATGGCGGATATATTTGTACTTGAAGCTATACAGAAGTTTTTGCAGGATAATGTGACATCAAAATTCAAGTTGCAGCAGAAAACCAACAACATAAATAATTATGCTTTAATTACTCCCTCTGTCCACATCGGATGGATTCCCCCGAAACTGCCGGAAGGATGGACAACAGAGGAGCAGGTACCTGATATCCCATGTGCAATTATCGGCATGGATGAGGGGGAGGACAGCGGAGATGAGGCGGGGATAAATATAAGAATAACCTTTGTGGTATACAGCCCCGGACTGCATGAGCCTAAAGAGAGCGGAGGCCTGAAATTTACACCTGATTTTATAGGCTATGAAGACTTATTGAATTTTATAAATCGCACAAAGTTAGAAATAGCACGAAAGCAAATAATTGGCATTACAACTTTGCAAGGTCCCTTTAAATGGGGAATGTATCAGGAGCAGCCGTACCCATATTGGTACGGCTGGCTTACTTTCCGGGCACGAACAAAACCAAGCCAATACGTGCCCGGAATAATAGACCAATATTTATAAGAGAGGTGAAATAATATGCCATATAAACATGGTGCCTACGGTGATTTGCTGCCTACCCAGGACGCTTTACCACCGGAGGGTGTGGCGACACTGCCGGTATATTTCGGCAGGTTGCCTGTACATCAGCTAATGGAGTATGAGGATAAGGTAAATAAGCCTATATTGCTCCAAAGCTTTGCTGATGCAGTCAGCAAGGTGGGATATAGTGACAACAACTGGGCAGATTTTGACCTTTGTGAAGCCATATATGCACATTTTAAAAACAGCATACAGGCAATAGGCCCCATTGTAGTAATAAACGTCCTTGACCCGGAAGAAATGAGAGGGGAAGAATCGGAATCAGCCAGCGTTACTCTTGTCAACGGCCAGGGGTACATAAACAGCGATAAAGTAATACTTAATACGGTAGCCATTGCCGGGAAGGTGCTTGGTACTGATTTTACTGCCGAATATACCCCGGACGGTGAAAAAGTGCTAATCAGGGACTTAACCGGGGCTATGGTATCGCCGGTTACAGTAACCCATTATAAAGTTGACCCGGATTTGGTAGCTTATACTGATATTGTTGGAGGTTCTACTCCTGAGGGGGTTAAAAGCGGCATATCTACAGTTGACTTGGTGTACAGGACACATAATATTATACCAACAATCCTTGATGCTCCCGGATGGAGCCATATTCCGGCTGTAGATGCTGCTTTAAAGGCGGCAGCACAGAAAATAAACGGTCATTGGTATGCATGGGTTAACAGCAATCTTGCTGCCGATGAAAATGTGGAAACAATAGCCGAGGCCAAGACTTGGAAAACTACAAACGGATATACCGGAGCCGGTGAAGCTCCATGCTGGCCAATGGCTAAAAAAGGAGACCGGAAATTTCATTTGTCCACCCTTACCACAGCAACGATGCAAATGGTGGATTATAATAATGACAATGTGCCATATGAAACCCCTTCCAATAAGCAAATTGACATTACAGGTGTAATCCTTGAGGACGGCACCGAACTATTCTATGACCAGGAACAGGCTAATGATTTAAACAGCAAAGGCATAAGGACTGCTATGTACTGGGGCGGCAGATGGGTTTTATGGGGACCGCATACCGGAGCCTATGAATATGGTGCGGATATGGATTCCAGAGATAAATTTGATTCAAATGTGAGGATGCTGTATTACATTCTAAATACATTCCAGAGCAGATATGGCATTGACGTTGATAAGCCAATGAACAGGGCAAGAATAGACACTGTACTAAATGACTTCCAGGAGTGGATGGATAATTTTATATCCGACGGCAGGCTTTTGTATGCCAGGATTGAATTTAACGAAACCAGCAATCCTGTAAGCGATATTGTTGAGGGTGACTTTGATTTTGATATCGCAACAACTACAACTCCTCCCGGCAAAAGCCTTAATGCAAAGCTTCAATATACCACGCAGGGCATTAATATATTATTTGGAGGTGAGCAGGCATGATAATATCCGGTACTGTAATTGCACATAAACTGTTGACTGACGGATTAGAGATTGATGATAATGTATCAGTACAGCTGCCAAGTATAGAGACTCAGACTGGCGAACTAAAAGGAGCAGGTATTATGGGTACTATAGATATGCCTGCAAGCGGCCAGATAGGCAGCTTGGTATTTACGGTTAATTTAAGATCCATGAACAAAAATTCCGGAGAATTGATGCGGCCGGGAATCCGTAATATTGAGCTGAGGTTTGTAAGGGACGTAATGACAACTGACGGCAGCATGATTCCGGAGGGAACAAAGATTTTTATAACCGGAATCAATAAAAAATACGACCCCGGGAAAGTGGAAATCAATGCTACAATGGACGGCGCTGCCGACTTTGAAGTATTGAGGTACAGGCAGGTAGTGGCCGGAAAAGAAACGCTTTTGATTGATAAGCGTAATTTTATTTTTAAAATAAACGGCAGAGATTATATGCAGGATATCAGGTCAGCCCTTGGTTAAGGGCTGACTTTTATCATTCAGGAGGTAAAGAAATGATAGAAAAGCTTAAATTAAAAGTGCCAATAGATATAAATGGCGAAACAGTAAATGAAATTCCCTATGATTTTGACGTCCTGACGGCTAAAGACAAGATAAATGTGGGAAAAAAATTTAAGGCTGCAGGTTTTACAGGAAGTGTCCAGGAATTAGACCCGGATTATCACCTTTTTATATTTGCAGAAGCTGTTATAAAGGCAGATAAGAATATAACAGAGCAGGACGTGATGAGGATGTCAATGAAAGATACAATAACAGCCTCATCTTTGGTCAGAAACTATTTTTTCTTAGATTCGGAGGAATTCTACCGGACGATTACCTCCGAAGAGGAATCACCCAAATAACAATGCATACTTCCACGCCTTTAAATCAATGCTTTGAAATGACACTTACAGACTTTGTACAATATTTTGAAGATTTATGTGACGAAGCCGATAGAGTTACAAAATCTCTGGAAGGGAAGGTGAAGCATGGCAAGTAAAAAGGAACTGAGAGCGCTTATAACTTTAGCCGGAAAAATAGACCCGTCCCTTTCAGCGGCCATGGCTAAAGCCTCAAAGCTTAATAGTAATATGGCAAAAGAATCTACTAAATCAGCCGGGGTAATGTCAAAGACCTGGGATATTGCTAAAGGTGTGCTTGTTGGTAACATACTGACAAAGGGAGTATCTATGGTTGTAAGCGGATTAAAGACTGTAGGAACTCAGGGAATACAATTAGCCTCGGATTTAACAGAAGTACAGAACGTTGTAGATACAACCTTTGGAGAAAATGGCTCAAAGATGATAAATTCATGGGCTCAGAATGCTCTTAATGCCTTCGGTCTGTCTGAAATGCAGGCTAAGAAATTTAACGGTACCATGGGAGCATTACTAAAAAGCAGTGGCATAACAGGCCAAAGCCTTGTGGGAATGTCAGAGAATCTTACAGGCCTTGCAGGTGATATGGCCAGCTTTTATAATTTAGACCATGAAGAAGCTTTTACAAAAATAAGAGCCGGAATATCGGGAGAAACTGAGCCTCTAAAAGCACTGGGTATTAACATGTCCGTTGCCAATTTGGAGGCTTTTGCTTTAAGCAAGGGTATAAAAACAGCATATAAAAATATGGACCAGGCATCACAGGTGGCTTTAAGATACGGGTATCTTATGGAGAAATCTAAAGATGCTCAGGGAGATTTTGCGAAAACTCTTGACACAAGCTATGCAAATCAGAAAAGGCTTCTGGCGACTAATTTTAATCAAAAGATAGCACAACTGGCAACAAAGTCACTTCCCATCCTTACAAGAGGTACAAAGGTGCTAAATGATATATTGGCTAAAATAGACGCTGAAAAGCTTGGTAATATGCTTGCAGGTTTTGCAGATAAAGCCTTTGAGGTTGGTGAGAGGTACATGCCATTAATCATTGAGGGTGCTTCAAAAATTCCTCCCATTTTGGCAGATGTATATAATATGGGAAAAGGAGCAGCAGACCTTATTATAAACTATTGGCCTTTGGTTGAGCCTGTATTATGGGGTATGGCAGCCGGATTGACGGCCAGTAAGCTGGCCATGCTTGGGCTTACGGCAGCAGAAAAAGGCGGGATGATAATATCCGGACTTAGCAAAGCATGGGCTATAGGCTCAGGAGCATTACATATGCTTATGAATGGTGCCAGATTATCTACTGTTGCGCAATGGGCATTAAATGCGGCATCAATCGCATTCCCTGGTGTGTGGGTGGTTGCAGCTATAGCAGGAGTTGCTACGGCAGGATATATGCTATGGAAAAATTGGGATAAGGTTTCAGTCAAACTGGCCGAGATTTGGGAAAATATTAAGGGTGCGTTTAAGGCGGGCGTTGATTGGGTTGTGGATAAGATTAATAAAATACCGCTTGTAAATATACCTATGGCAACAACCTTAGACCCTAAAGCTCCTGCAGTATCATCATTGTCATATATTTCAAGCCCAATGCCAATGTTTGCAGAAGGTGGTTTTACAAATAAACCTTCCATATTCGGCGAAGATGGACCTGAGGCAGCCATACCTATAAAGTACCGTAACCCAAGGAGTATTTCCATACTCAATCAGACTGCTAAAGCTATAGGAGCAACATCAGGCGGCAGGCATCTGCCAATGATAAATATAAATATTACTGTAGCAGGAAGCACACCACAGGAGCAGGTTACTAATATAGCATCATCTGTAAAGCAGGCGTTAATGGATGTCCTGGAAGAATTCCAAAGGGATGAAGAGAGGGTTGCATATGGCTGATTATTTTGAATATACAACCATGCAGGGTGACACTTTCGATATATTAGCTTTAGACGCATACAACGATGAGTTTAAAGCACATTTGATTATACAGGCTAATCCGGAACATGCTTCTACGGTAATTTTCAGCGAAGGGGTTAGGCTTAAAATACCTATAATATCGGAAGAAGCAGCATATACCCTGCCTCCGTGGAAGAGGTGATAATATGCAACTTATGTATGAGGACAGTAATATATTAGGTGCTGTTGAACTTAATAAGGCCGATATAACCGATTCAGCCGGAGGCAGGGCTGACAGCATGGAATTAATCTTTAATGATTCCGATACTTGGAGCCGGTGGAACCCTAAAAAAAATGACAGAATACAGATAATAGATTCCGGATTTGATACAGGGGTAATGTATGCCGATGAGCTGGAACAAAGGAGCGGTTTATTCATAATCCGTGCATTGCCTTTCCCTCAGTCAGTTAAGGAAAGAAATACTAAAGGCTGGGAAAATGTAAGGTTTACCGAAATTGTCAGAGAAATTACAAATAAACATGGCTTTAAGCTTCAGGCTTTCGGCATTGAGGACCATTTTTACAATCGAATAGACCAAAACGAGCAGGCAGATTTAAAATTTCTGTCCTTCAGATGTATTTTAGAGGGTTATGTTTTAAAAATCAGCGCCGGGAAGGTCATTATATATAACGAAAGCTACATGGAGAATCAGGCAAGTGCCAGAACCATAAATAAGAACGAATTTGACGGCAGATATAAGTTTTTAAGCACATCAACCCATATTTATGCAGGTTGCAGGCTGACCTATGGCAATTACAAATCAAATTATATGCCTGCAAATGCCCCGGCAGGACCTATTTTAAAATTAAGCAATATACAGGTAACTTCCCAGACCGAAGCGGACAGATATGCTAGGAATCTTCTGAGGTTTTATAACAAGCATGAGTATACAGGCAGTTTTACTATTAAAAAAGATGCAGGACTTGCAGCAGGGGTAAATACTAATATAACTGGACTGGGTATGTCAGACGGCAAATATTTTTTAAGCAGCGTAGTCCATAGGCTTGTGGAAGGTAAGACAAGCATTAATGCCAGAAGAGTATTGGAGGGGTATTGATGAATCTTAAAGGTAAAGTATCAAGTATTGAAGCAGAGGGTGTACGAGTAATTTTAATTGACAGGGATAATATGGTTACACCACCGCTTAAAAAGGGTGTACATATCGGCACCCTTGCAATAGGGGATGATGTGGCAGTCATGTTATTTTCAGAAAATATTGCAGATGCGATAATAGCAGCAGCATTTTAGGCAGGTGAGAATATGCCGATAGCCAGTTTTGCGAACAAAACTTTTCAAACCGATACAGAAAAAATATATACCTTTGGCGATTATCAATATAATTCAAATTTTCAGACGGAAAAGCAGGATGCCCAGGGAGTAAAGCCGTCCACGTATAATAAAGGTCCTGATTTGGACAACATGAGCTTTAAGATAGTGCTTGATGCAGAGTTGGGTATTAATCCCCGCAGAGAATGGGAAGAATGGCGCCAGATAATGCATCAGGGTATACCTTATCCCTTCATCTTGGGAAATAAGCCATTAAGTGAAAATAAATTTTTACTTATTAATATAGGTAAAAGCAATGTGAGGATTGATAATTACGGTAATATCCTATACATGGAACTAAATCTGCAGTTTGATGAGTATGTAAGGCCAGGGAGCCAAAAGAGTACATCATCAGCTGCAAATTCTCCAGGGCTTGCTAATAATATACTTGAAATGTTAGACCCTGAGCTATTGGGATTACTTAATAAATCAAGCCAAAAAAGAACTAATACCCAGATGAATTTAGCAATGCTTAACAGGGTTGATTAAGAGGTGATGCTATGGTTTATACAATAGATACTACAAAAGCAGAGTTGAATTGGGCTGCCAGAGGAGCGGAAAGGATACTGCAGAATGTGCAGAATCTTATTTCCACCTTTAAGTATGAGGTTGCATATAAGCGCACCATGGGAATTGACCCTGACATAATTGACCTTCCCATTGAAAAATTAAAGGCAAGGTATGCAGAGGCTGTATACCAGCTTATCCTGGATTATGAGCCAAGAGCAACCGTAAAAAATGTTAGATTCATTGATATAGATAAGGAAGGCCATGTTAATTTTGCGGTGGAGGTTGAAATATGAGCGAAATAAATTTTGTTGAAGTGGATTCCAAAGAAATTAATAAAAATCTTGTAAATAGATTTAGTACGGCACTTAATGATACCTTGTATCCGGGAGACGAGCGCCGTATATTTTTAGACCAGGAAACATCGGTAATTGTCGGTTTAAAGAACGATATAAATTTAACTGGCAGGCAGAACCTTTTAAAATATGCAAAAGGGGCGGTATTGGATGCCTTAGGTGAGAGGGTTAATACTCCAAGGCTGCAGGCAGAAAAAGCTGTTACAACCCTAAGATATACACTGTCACAAGCACAGGAAATTCCATATATGATTGTTTCGGGACAGCGTGCAACACCGGATGGAGCTTTGTTTTTTATAACAATTGATGATTTGACCATACCGGCTGGTGAAACACAGGGAACAGTAAAAGCTCAGGCAATAGAAACCGGAGAGAAGTATAACGGATTTGTACCCGGCCAGATAAATAAGATTGTGGATCCCATCCCTTATGTAGCAGCAGTAGAAAATACAGAAGAAAGCAGCGGAGGGACAGAAACTGAACCTGATGATGACGGTATAAACGTATGGAGCGGGTACAGGGAGAGAATAAGGAAAGCTCCCGGGGGATTTTCAACAGCAGGTCCTAAGGATGCATATATTTATCATGCTATGTCAGCAGATGCAAATATTCAGGATGTATCTGTAGATACTGATACCCTTAAAATATTTGATATAGAAGCCTTTGAGGCTGCTTATCCGAGTGTTGACCCGACTCCTTTTTATACAGAGCGGCCGGGAGCAGAAGTAACTATTGTAGCACTCATGAAAGATGGGGAGATGCCGACTCAGACTGTATTGGATAAAATCAGTGCCAAGGTTAACGACAAGAAGGTACGGCCGTTAACAGACCATGTTACAGTATCGGCACCGGATGAAGTGGAATATGACATTGAGTTGACTTATTACATTTCCGCTGACAGAGCAGCAGAGGAAGAAAATATCAGGAGTGAAATTGAGGATACTGGCGGAGCTATTGATATATATGTGCTCTGGCAGAAAAGCAAGCTTAAAAGGGCAATCAATCCGGATTACTTAAGGCAGCTCATGTATGCTGCAGGAGTTTATAAGATTGATATTACTTATCCTGTATATACAGAGATAGAAAAAGACCAGGTTGCGATATGCAATGATATAAATATAACCTATGGAGGGTTGTTATAATGGACCTTCAAAATCTTGATTTATTAAAATTGCAGACAAAGCATATGCAGCAAGACCCTACAACTATTGCAATGTGTGAGGCTCTTACTCCTCAATTGCAGGTAATATCTGACGAGGTGATTTATTGCCTTATATTGGCCAGAGTAGATGCCCTTCCGGAAAATATTTTGGATGAGCTGGCTGTGGAGCTACATATAGAATGGTATGATGCCACAGCATCTATAGATATTAAACGCTCTTTAGTAAAAAACTCCGATAAAGTCCATATGTATATGGGCACACCCTATGCCTTAGAACAGGTAATACAAGACTATTTCGGAGAAGGTGAAGTCCTGGAATGGTTTGATTATTCAGGACTGCCTTATGGATTTAAAGTAGTCAGCAATGGCAGAATAAGCGGCGAAGAATCATTAAATAAATTTATCGAAAAGATTAATATGTTAAAAAATGAGCGTTCCAGGCTTGAAGGTTTGATTATCAATAGTAAAAATGATAATCCTTTATACTCAGCTATGATTGTTAATACCAAAGATTATCAGACAACCGAAATGGAGCTCATTGAAGCTCTAACGTGGGAAGAAAGAGATGCATATGGATATACATGGACACAATGGGGCACTGAAATTGATACTTTCGTGGAATGGCAATATTATAATGTATTATAAGGAGGACTATAAATGCCTAGTGCAAATAAAACAACTTTTTTAAACTTAAATGATTGGGCAGCCAGTGATACTCCAGTCTATTCAGATTTTAAGTCAGACAATCAAAAAATAGATGCAAAAATGCAAGTGCATGAAAATACTTTGGAAGAGCATACGACGCAATTGGCAGATACTACGGCACAATTAAGCTTACTTGATGATGTAAAGGCTGATAAAACAGATGTTAACTCACTTGCAACGGCAAAAGCGGATATCACTTACGTAAATACTCAAGTGGCAAGCGTGGCAAGTGGATCACCAAAAGGTACATATGCTGATGTATCAGCGTTAACAGCGGCAATTCCCGCAGGCGATACTAATATTTACATAACTCTTGACAACGGAAACTGGAATTATTGGAACGGTTCTGCGTGGACAGGTGGAGGTATATATCAGTCAAGTGGATTACCTGATGAAAGCATAGAAAGGATAAAACTAGCGAGAGGGTCGGTTACGGATAGTGCTATAAATAGCTCAAATCCGGGTAAAAATTTATTCGATAAAGATAAAGTTACATATGGATATTATATAAGCTATACCACCGGATTGCCCGTTGTAGAAGCCCCAAGTTTTCCGAGTTGTTACAGTGACTTCATAGTGGTCGAACCCGAAACAGCATATTCACAAAATTATAATCATCAGATGGCTTTTTATAATGCGGCGAAGACATTTATAGTTGGTTACAATACGCAGAATTTTACATCTCCTTCAGGGGCGTATTATGCAAGAGTATCTTGCAGAAATGATAGGATTAATACGAACCAATTTGAAAAAGGAACTGTAAGTACCGACTATGAATCATATGGATATTCAATTGAAAAGCTTCGAGTGGTGAATGACAACATACTAGAAAAAAATGTGTCTGCGGATAAAATGTCGTTTGTATTACCAGAGGTTATTGTAGGGAAAAACCTATTTGATAAAAGCAAAGCAATACACGGATATTATGTTAATTACTTGAATGGAAAATTAGTTGCTGAAAACCCGATGTACCCGACATCTGTGAGTGATTATACAAAGATAAATGAATCTACTCAGTATGTTTTAAGTAACACCGCACAGGTAGCCTTTTACGATAAGGATTTAAAGTACATAAGCGGAGTAAACAAAGGAACAAACCCTTTTATGTCTCCAAGCGGTGCGGTATGGGCAAGATACAATATGGATGCTGACCAAATTAATACTCAACAGTTAGAAGTAGGGGATACAGCAACACGCTATGAGCCATATCAGATTAGAATAAAAAGTCTAAACCGGCGTACAGATTTTAATCCAAATACTATTGTGTTGTTGGGAGACAGTATAACAGCGGATAATAATGATGCTTTAACGGATCATGGATTTTTTTCATGGGCTAACATATTTTTAGGACAAAGATTTAAGGTTGTTAAATATGCGGGTGTGCCTGGGGAAACATCGACAGAAATTTATGACAGAATAGAAAATGATGTACTTCCTTATAATCCTGCATATTGCATGATTTTAGCAGGTGCAAACGATTTGAGACAGGCAGAACTTTCGGCAGAAGAAATAATTGCAAATTTGAAATTAATATACAATACTTTGAGTGACAGTGGTATAAATATCATAACATCTACTTTAGTGGCAGATTCTACGCTTAATGCTCCCGAAATACAAAAAAGGTATGAGGTTAATGAATGGATTAGGAACTACTGCCAACAAGAGAATATATTTTTAGTAGATTTGCCAAGAAGGATAACAGATCCCAACACAGGGTTGCCATTGGCTAATACTACTAGGGATGGGGAAATACATTTTTCGGCTAAGGGAGCATTTCTGGCGGGAAAAGAACTTGCAAACAAGATAGGTGGATTTATAAAACCTTTAGATATGTTCACTTTTGACAATGCAGACCCATCAATATTAAATGATAATCCTACAATGTTAGGCGATAACGGAGGTATGGCAACTGGATATCTCAAAACTGGAGGAAGTGCAACAGCTTCAAAGGTAACAAGGACAGACGAAATAGGAGGAGAATGGCAACAACTTGTAAGTGAAGCATCAGACACTACAGTGTCATTCACCAGTGACTATATTACTGTTTCTCCTGGAGATATATTAACTGCCCAAGTTGAGGTTGCTATTAATACGGTAGAGAGCTTGAAAAAAGTTGAACTTTATCTCTCTTACTATAATTCGTCTAACGTGTACCAAAGCCTTTACCGAACGATGGCACACAATGATGCTTACCCCAATATCGACATAGGTAATTGGAGTGGTGTTTTAAAGACTAACGCTTCTGCTGTACCTGAGGGAGTGGCTAAATTAAAGATAAAGGTAGACATAAACTTCGTGGGAACTGCAAGGATTGGCAGGGTAGAATTACGAAAAGTTAATTCGTATTAGGATAATATTGCGTATTAAGAAACTGATAGTATTTATCAGTAAAATAACCCATAATATAGAATAAAAGAGGCCCAAGTCATTGCTTTTGCATTCCTTTTCTCCATGTGATGTAGTATAATATTTATACTTTACATTAAAGGTGGTTGGGGAATGACTGAGGAGCATATCAAAGAGCAAATAAGTCGGGCATATGCTAAAGCCATTGCCGCACGCGCTGGTATTGTATTAAGAGAATATGAAGGGTTAGATTATGGTTTAGACGGTAGGTTTTCTGATGTTCAGTATGATACGGGGCGCAAGAGATATGTTGAAAGCGGTTTTGGGATTGACTTTCAGATTAAGGCCACGACAAACATCTTACCCAAAGGTAATAAATTATTTTATGATTTAGAAGTAAAGAATTACAAAGACTTAATCAAGACTAAAATTGGCACTCCCCGTATATTAATCATATATTCTATGCCTAAGCAATCAGAAAAATGGATAACAGTGTCGGATGAAGATACTGTTCTAAAGCGGTGCGCGTGGTGGTGTTCATTAAAAGGGCGAGATGATACCGAAAACGAAAAAAAGAAGCGTATTGAGTTTCCTGTTTCGCAAAAACTTACACCTGATGAATTACGGCGGTTAATCGAATGTGTGAAAGCGGGTGCTGACCTATGATTGAGCCAAAAATAAATAAACTGCATGGGATTACAGCAGCTTCTATCGAAAGATATTTGTTGTTAAAAGGATGGTTGCGCGACTACAATTTCAAGAACAAAAATCTTATGGTATTTAATTACCCGAACTCGGAAAAGCGTATTGCTTTTCCGGCGAATGAAAACTATGATGATTTTTTTATCAATCTAAACGAGTTGCTTCAAACTATCTCTGTCTTTGAACAAAGAAGCATTGAGAAAATTGTCAAAGAGATACTAACTGTCTACTTTGATAGGATGGAGTTTAGGATTGTATCTACATTATCTCAGGACGGAAAGCTGCCTCTTGACTATGCAGTAGATTGTATTGAGGGATTGAAAGAGCTTATATTGTATTCAGCTTGTGCAGAACAGAAAGCTCAACCTATTTGCTTTAGAGCAACCAATATTGCTAAGGATTATTTAGAAAGCTTTAAACTCGCACAGACAGAAGTTGGAAGTTTCGTGATTAATATCGATATACAAGTAATTGATGAACAGGCAGAACAAATGACCATCGCAGACTATCCCCCGTCATCGCCATTTGAGCATAAAATTGTTGAACGGATTTATACTGCCATTAGCCAAGTAAATAACGCTGTAGAACAAAAACAAAGTATAAGTGATATGGCTACTGTTGCATACGAAACTGGTATTACCGCAAATATGTGTGATGCGTTGATGAAAATGAAACCGGCTTCAGGGAGTGCAGAAATTGACACAACTATTCGCTATGCCTCTGCTCTTACGCAAACGGTAGGACAAGAAAATCATGTTACTATTAAAGACCATCATTTTTATGTTATCGATGAACTTGCCAAGATTTATCGTGACAAAGTTCTATATCAAGATGTTATTATCAGCGGTATAGTAAAATCCTTATCTAAGCGTGATGTGGAGGATACCACTGAAAAAACGATTAGGCTGCTGACAAAGATTGATGGGCAATATCGTACAATAATAATGGAACTCTCCGAAGAAGATTATCGAATAGCCTGTGATGCTCATAGGGATGAACAAGAGGTGGAGGTTGCAGGAGAACTTGATATGAACAATCGTATGTGGGTTTTGACAAAAATTGAGTATTTTAGGATAGTTAACAAAGACAAATAAAATTAACTCCAAAGGAGCCCGGTTAAAGGCTCCTTTTATATGTCCCCTTACCATATATTACCTCTATCAATTTCACGTATATGTGATAAAATAATAATATAATCACGCATGCGTGAAAGGAGTAAAGATGTTTGGAAAATGAGTTATACAATGTTTTAACCTTTCCTGAAGCTACTCAGATGTGGAATCTATCTGAAAGTACTCTAAGAAAAGCTATAGGAACCGCAAAAAGGCTTGAAGAGGGTGTCGATTACAGAAAAAGCGGTTCAGTATGGCTGATTAGGAAGTCATCTATGGAAAGGGTTTACGGAAAGCTCAAATAAAAAAGAGAGCCTCTGCCTGGTAAGCTTATCAGCTCTCTTTTAAAAACATCTCATATAAGAGACATCCTCATTATATCATGTTGTCTCTTGTATGACAATATGATGGAGGTGGACTATGTATAAAGAAGAGGTTGTAATAAAGATACTCAGTAAAACAATTATTGAATTTCCGGATATTGAGCAACTAACCTTGAGAAACATCATCGAAGAAGTGCTTTATAATTATGAAATACAGCCTGCTTGCACTGCTCTTGTGCCAACAAATGATATGCATGAAAAGATAGCCTTATATCTTGCATGTAAAAAACTTGACGGGTTAAGCATGAATACCCTGCATGGATATGGGAGACAGCTTTTGAGATTGGCCACATTTTTAAATAAAAATACAGTTGATATAACCGCTATGGATATCCGGATGTATTTAGCTCATGTCACAAAGCATAAGAATTTAAAGAATACAACGCTGGAAACCATAAAATCACAGATTAAAAGCTTTTTTAGCTGGCTTGAGACAGAAGACTATATTAATAAAAGTCCTGCCAGAAAAATTAAACCGACCAAAACGGAAAAACTTTTGGTTGAGGCCCTGACAATAGAAGAGCTTGAAATGCTCAGAGAAGGATGTACTGCCTTAAGGGAACGTGCATTGGTAGAAGTTATGTATGCTACCGGCTGCCGCTTAAGTGAAATAGTGCAAATGGATAAGGGCGACATTGATTATGTTAATTGCTGTGCGAAGGTATATGGGAAAGGTAAAAAAGAGAGGATTGTATATTTTAGCTCAAAGGCCATGTATCACCTAAAAAAATATTTATTATCCCGGACAGATGATGACGAAGCTTTATTTACAACCATTAGACAACCATATAGAAGACTAAAAAGCAGAGCGATACAAAAGGAAATTTCTAAAATAGCCGAGAGGACCGAAATTACAAAGAATGTACATCCACATGTATTAAGGCATACTCTAGCAACTTTAATGCTAAATAACGGAGCAGATATAACAAGTGTCCAGGACATCCTAGGACATAAAGACCCGGCAACTACCCAGAGATATGCCAGCCTTACAGAAGAAAATAAAAAACAGACTTATAAGAAACATCTTGTTCAATAAGGAAGCTTAAATGCTTCCTTTTATTTTGCATAAAAAAGGAGGGTTTTAATGGCTGGATTTATAACCATGAAATTAACTCAAAACGGACGCAATCTATTTGCAAAAAGTTTGACCGGAACTCAAATAGAATTTACTAAAATGCAGGGTGGCAGCGGTCAATTGGCCCCTGGGCAGGACCCAACATTATTAACTGCCTTAATAGACCCTGAATTTGATATAGACATAGTGAGTGTCGCAATATCTGCTTATAATATAGCCCAGGTAAAAGGCACAAAGAATAATGTAGGATTTACCGACCCGGTATATCTAAGTGAATTAGGACTATTTGCTGATGATCCGGATGAAGGCGAGATACTTTATGGGTACACATATGTAGGTGATGGTCAGACGGATTATATTCCACCTATAGCCAAAGGACTATTTACAAGACAATATACTGTGCAAGCAGCCGTTTCAGACGCTGTAAACGTGACTATTGTAACGCCTACAGAAACTTATGTACTGGTTGAGGACTTCCAGGAAATTATAGACGGCATTAACCAAGATATAGAGGGGTTAAGCATTGAAATAAACAATATAAATGGAGAGATTAACACAATTACCGGAGATATAAATGATATTACTGCAGGTATAGAGGACATTAATGGAGACATAAGTACCACAAATGGAAATTTAACATCTCATATAAACGCAGTTGCAGCCCATGGGGTTACTGGTACAGTAGTTGGCACAACAGATGTACAGACATTAACTAACAAAACGCTGACAAGGCCAAGGATTGCGAATGGTGGAAGTATAGATGACGGTAACGGTAACGAAGTACTTAAATTTACCCAAACTGCAAATGCTGTTAATGAAATAAACTTTAAAAATAATTCTGCCGGCAACGCTCCTGAAATACAGGCAACAGGTAATGATACAAATATAGATATAAATCTTGTTCCTAAAGGCACCGGAGGCATAAAGCGAAATGGTAATAAAATATGGGATGAAGGTAACGATGGAGCAGGAAGCGGACTTGATGCTGACTTGTTAGGTGGAATAGCCTCTGATGAGTATAATCGAAAGCCCGCATCAGCAACAGCTGGTCATATAGCATTATTTGACGGAAATAGAAATGTTTATGATGGGGGGAATATATGGGAAAAAATATATGAAATCACTATAGCGTCTGGTGGTGGTTCCCCCACAATAACTCTTCCAAGTGAATATAAATATTACCGCTTACTAGTAAATGGGAGATTTAGCGGACAAGATGTAAACATCCAATTAAACGGTAATGGTGAGGACCACGATTGGGCAGCCCAGAGATTATCTTATGCCACACCTCCAATACAAGTTCTTTCAGGCCATATAGACGACGCTCCGCAATTGGGGCTTATATATACTGTTAATCAAGACTTTTCAATAGAAATGATAATTGTTAGGGCTGATGCCAATTCTGGAGCTCGATTCCATGGCATAGTGATTGGACGTGAATCTTCAATATATTTTTCAGGCAGATATTATGGAGGAGTAATAAGCTCTATTCATTTATTTACAGATGACGATCCTGAATTTAATTCGGGTACTAATTTTCAATTATGGGGGTGCAAATAGATGGTTGAGTATATCGATAACGACGGTAAGTGGAGCGTTGACGTTGATACAGATGAAAATGGGAATTGGATAGAGAAACCTAAATTCAAAATTCTCATGGAACCTTCACAGGCTTATATTGATAGAAAAAAACAACGCATGGCCCCAACAAAAGAAAAGATAAATAATCAAGTCAGAGAAAAAATAGCTGAAAGATATGATGTAATAAAAGAAATACAGATGCTAAATCAACGCAATTATCCCATTGATAGCTTAGAATATGCAGAATATCTCGAATACCAGGAATATAGAGAAGAGTGTTTAGCTTGGGGGCAAGCAGAAAAGGCCCAATATGGGTTTGAATAAGGAGGGTAAAATGCTAAGTCAAAATAAAAAAACATTTGATTATGGACGCATATCAGACTGGCATAAGGCTGGATATACCGGCAAGGGTGTAAATATAGCTGTCCTGGATGATAAATATTTACCTCATGTACATACAAAGGCTATATGCCCGCTTAATGACAGCGTACCTATACAGTCAGGTAAGGACTTCCACAAGCCGAATTCCTGTTCAGTTAACCGTGAAGTGGCTCCGGAGGCAAGCATCTACGCTTTCAACTGGTTCGGCAATGCAGAGGCTACTACCGAGTGGCTGATAGAGCATAAAGACATGATAGATGTGGTAAACTGCAGCTTTGAGAGCCCGAAAGACACAAAGAAGAACTTACTGGAGCAGTTACTTGAACTTGATATACCTTTTGTATTTAGCACCGGCAACTCTGGCGGTAAAACTCCTAAGTATCCTGCAAGCATGGATGGCACAATCAAAATAGGAGCATACAACTATATTACAAAGGAGATACCTGACTATTCAAACGGCGGTGAGGATGCTCTTGGCCTGACTTATATCTACATACCTAATAGCAAAAAAATTCCCTTTGCCTTCGAGGGCACCAGTGCAGCAGCTTCAGTGGTTGCAGCCATGTTAGGGATGTACTGCCAGTTGCGAAAAGAAAATGGCAAACCGAAATTAACAACCGATATAGCAAGGGAGTTTATAAGGATTAACTCCAAGTCTGTGGATGGCCATAGACTTTTTTTAATGCCCCGAGCTGAAGAGATAGGCTGGAAAAATGAGAAGGGTCAAAACTCCTACCTACTGGATGAGGATGTATGGCTGAAATAATTGAATTGGAGGCATGCCATGGAAACAGAAGTATTAAAAAGTATAGCGTCCTACGGAGTGTTTGCAATACTCTTTTTTTATATGTTTTGGGACTCACAAAAGGAAAAAAAGCAGGATAAAAAAGATGCCAGAGAACGAGAAGATAAGCTAATGGAACATATAGAAAAATCTGACGCTCATATACAAAAGAGTGATGAAACTCTAAAAGATATAGCAGGGAAATTTTCCACTGTTGACGATATAAAAAGAGATGTGAGCTATATCAAAGAAGAAATTAAAGAATTGAGAAGGTGATAATTTGAACCTTGGCAAAGTAGTTTTTGACCCTGGGCATATAAATGGCGTAAATATAGACCCTAAATATCCGGATTACAGCGAAGGTACTGCAATGTTTGAATTGGCTACTATGCTTAATAATGATACGGGCTCTCCACTTACTAGGGGAGCCTATGAACGTCCTCCCCTTGAAGATCGTGCAGCAATAGCCAAAAGATACGGAGCCAATACATTAATATCTTTGCATACAAATTATCCTACACTTGGGACCATTATATATTACAGTGTAAAAAGGCCACAGGATAAAGCTATTGCAGAGCAACTGGGGCAGGCTATTGCCGACGCGCTTGGAATTAAGTTTAGAGGTGCTGTAACATATCCCGGAAAAAACGATAACGATTATTATGGTATTATCCGTTATGGGGTAGAGCAGGGAATAGAGCATGCATTTTTGGTTGAGCATGGAGCTCATGCCGAGCTGGCCATAGACACGAAAAACAAACTTAAAAAGATTGCACAAGTATACAAATCTTTATTATTTATGGAGGAAAGTGAAATGAAAATAAAAGTGGTACCGTCAAATCCCCCTGATACATGGCTTGCAATGGGGATTGCAAGATATATTGATGGAGAATTATCATATGTGCCTGATGTCAAACCAAACGATATATGTGTGCAGCTTGGGGGATTAGGTGAGCATGGTAAATTGGCCACTCCTACAGCAAAACTTATTGTCGGAACCAACATGATTGACACTGCAGAGCAGGCCATAGCGTGGGCAAAACAATATAAAAAGACAGGTAAAATATATTAAGGAGGAAAATATTAATGAATGAATTTTTTACATTGGAATATTTAGCGACATTTGCGGGGATGACAGTAGCAGTTAATTTAATTGTGCAGGCTATAAAGGGATTCTTTGGGCTTCAGACAAAATGGCTTGTGCTAATGGTAGCCCTGGTAGTGCAATTCGGGGTGTTATTCTTCACCGGGCGGTTGATACCGGAGCAGGCATTCTTAGGATTGTTTAATGCCCTACTTATCGCCATGACGGCCGTAGGCAATTTTAGTTTTATAACAGATAAGCGGCAAAACACAGAAAAGGTTAATCCTTCAGCAGAAGAAGCTGCACATGATAAATAATAATGAAGCCCCGGTGTGATGCCGGGGCTTCATTATATGGAGGTGTCGGAATGAGCGAATTACAGATATTTAATAATAAAGAATTTGGGCAAGTAAGAGTAATACAAAAGGATGGGGAACCTTGGTTTATAGGAAAAGACATTGCTGAGGTTTTGGGATATAAAGATACATCTGATGCACTTAAAAAGCATGTTGATGAAGATGATAAGCTAACCCTGCAAATCGCCGACTCAGGTCAAAACAGAAATATGATAGGTATAAATGAAAGTGGCTTATACAGTTTGATATTGAGATCCAATCTTCCGGATGCAAAACAATTTAAAAGATGGGTAACAAGTGAAGTCCTTCCCAGCATCCGAAAAACTGGCGGTTATGTGTCAAATGAAGATTTGTTTATTAATACTTACTTGCCATATGCAGATGAAAATACAAAGGCTATGTTTAAAAATACTCTTGAGGTAGTACGACAACAGACAGAGCAGATTAAGACCATGAAGCCTAAAGCTGAATTTTTCGATGCAGTAGCAGACAGTAAGACAGCTATAGAAATGTCCAAGGCTGCAAAGGTCCTTAATTTTGGCAAAGGCAGGAATACTTTATTTGCTATACTGAGAGCTGAAGGTATCTTAAGGGATAATAATGAGCCATATCAAGAATATATTGATCGCGGATACTTTAGAGTTATTGAACAGAAATATTCAAAGCCTGATGGCAGCACAAATATAAGTATTAAAACTCTTGTATATCAAAAAGGCCTGGACTATATCAGAAAAATATTGAATAAACAAAAAGTAAGCTAAGCCCTGGTATAAAATCTGGGCTTTTTTTATTTTAGTTGACGATTTTATATTAAAAGTATTGAATAATTGACAAAATATATTATAGGCATAAACCCTTGAAAAGACTGCTTTTACAACGTGCCATTTAAACGTCCTGTAAGGCCTTTAATTTTGCTTAGCCATACTATAACACTACCAAAAACGGTGTAGAGCCTTCTGTGAGGGCGAATTTAAGGGAATTTTACTGACCCCAGTCTAATAATTTCCATCCCTTCCACTGATAACTTTTAAATTTCCGCTTCCCTTGCATGGAATACTTTATTTTGGTAATACCATCCCATGCTTGTCTTACCGTACCGTCTATCATATCCTGATGCTCATCAAGCCATAATTTTAGATTGCGACATTTATAAATTTCACCATCCGGAGCCTGTATCACCCAGGACTTAGCATGCATATGCGTTTCAAAATGACCAGTAAGCGGGCTTGTTTTAGCTGCTTCATGAGCCTTTTCGAGAGTGCCATTATAGACACCCTGCTCATGGAGATTCTGCCTGTATACTCGAGAGCATCCGGGGCTGCATGTTTTTGTCATATTACTGTGAGGGTCATTAAACATTTTGCCACATACAGCACATTTTTTATATTGCATTTTATACTTTGCATAACAAGCCCTGGAGCATGTATGTTTATTCCGGCCCGAATATTCTCTGCCGCATACTTTACAAAGTTTAATCATAATATTTACCCGTTTTGTCTTATTTGCTGTATAAATGCCTGGACCTGCTCATATTCTTCATCGGTAACATAAATGTTTTTCTTCTTCCTGCCTGTAGATGGTCTGCCGGCGCCCTCACGATAACCACCCCAGCTCTTTATATCCATAGACTGTTGACTATAACCTAAAGTATAGCTTGGTTCAAGAGGCTCAGCACTCATAAAATCATCAGGATTTATAATCTCTGATACAATATAAGTTATCTCGTCTTCGACGGTGGTCTTTGCTTTGTAGACCTTATCCGATACCCTTGTGGACAGGACTCTTGCATGCACATCATGCCATTTAATTGGGTATTTTACAATATTACTCCACTCTTGGTCTATAAGAGTGCGCCCCTCTTTTGCTATTGGGGGCACATTTAATTCTAAAAATTGTGTAAGGGCCATTAAGCGGCCGAAGCAATATGACCTGTCTTTTATAGTATTATCAACCATTGTAATTCCTCCTGTATTATACTAACCGTTAAATACTGCTTTTTTAATTTTTTGTATATATGCGTTTGCTATTCCTTTATGCTCAATCCACCATGATGCATAAATATGAGTAGTGTCATTCTTGATTTCATCTAAGGCCTTGCTGACTCTTGCCGTGTAAGTCTTTACCTTTTCATCATTAGCATACCATTCATCACGGCTGCTTCTGTCTGCTATAGCTTCAAGTTCTCTCTCTATTACTCTTATGTTATCATTCTTGATGTCATTTGCCCATTTAACTTGGTTTTCAGTGCCTATTAATTCTACCATTTGTTTATCCCCTCTCAATTTTCTATCTTGATTTAAGTATACTATAATCAAGTATGATTTACAACCCCCAATATCAAATAATTAAGAAAAACTTTTCGACAAATGATTACCATAATTTCTCGGTTGTATAAGAACTTATGTTCGCATATAATAAATACAAATGCAGAAAAGAAGGGTTAATCTTGACAAGCAAAAGCAAACAACGACTTATAATGCATATTGATGTAAATAGCGCTTACCTTTCCTGGGAGGCAGCGTACCGGATGCAGCAGGGAAGCAGTCTTGACTTAAGAGATATACCGTCAGTCATAGGAGGGGATGTCGAGAGCAGGCATGGAATCGTTCTCGCGAAGTCCATCCCGGCAAAGAAGTATAACATCCAGACGGGGGAGACACTATTTTCTGCCCGGCAGAAATGTCCTGAGCTTATAGTTATACCCCCGCATTATGAATTGTATATGATGGCCAGCAATGCGATGATTGACATATTAAATGATTATACACCGGCAATCCAGCGGTTTTCCGTGGATGAAATGTTTCTGGATTTTACGAGTATGGAATATCATTACCCCGACCCTATTGAGCTTGCTTATAGCATTAAGGACCGTATAAAACATGAACTGGGTTTTACGGTTAGTATAGGTATATCTAACAATAAGCTTCTGGCCAAGATGGGCTCCGATTTAAAAAAGCCAGATGCAGTGACTACACTGTATCCTGATGAAATAAGTAAAAAAATGTGGCCTCTGCCGGTGGAAGATTTGTTTATGGTAGGGCGAGCGACAGCACCGAAGCTACATAAGCTAAATATATTTACGATAGGTGATCTGGCTGCCTATGACTCAGATATACTAAAATCCAAATTAAAGAGTCACGGAATAGTAATATGGAATTTTGCGAATGGAAATGAAAATTCGGATGTCCGGAAGAGCAACGTCATTGATGTTAAAGGTATAGGCAATTCTACTACAATTTCCTTTGATGTAACGGACCGTAAAGAAGCACATTTAATATTATTATCTCTATGTGAAATGGTAGGTATGAGGTTAAGGCACCAGGAGAGCTGCTGCAATCTGGTTGCAATAAGCATTAAAAGCCATGATTTTATAAGTTACTCCCGGCAGCGTAAACTTTATTACCCTATAGATTCAACTGCAAAAATCTGGAGAGTAGCTGCTGCATTGTTTGACGAAGTCTGGAAAGGTGAGCCTGTGCGTAATCTTGGTGTGAGAGCATCCGAGTTATGTACTAATGAATTTATACAGACAACCATGTTTGATGATAAGGATATAGAAAAAACAAGAGATTTAGATAACACAATCGATAAGGTAAGATTGAAATATGGAACCGCTGCTATTATTAGAGGCTCTTTCCTTCATTCCGGCCTTAGCCCCATAAACGGAGGAATAGGGGAAGAAAGTTATCCGGTCATGACAAGTATATTATAAATAAAAGGTGTGAATAGGGTTGAAGGTAATAGTAAAACCCATAGAGATGGTTGCATGGTTTACGAAAGACGGCAGTCCCACTCCGGTAAGATTTAGATTAGAAACTCCTGAAGGATATACAGTAATAAAAATAGATAAAATCCTGCAGAAGGATATTGAAAAACTAGCCGGGAATAATACCCTGGTGTATAAATGCCAGAGTCTTATAAACGGATTAGAGAGGGTGTTTGAGATAAAATACGAACTCAGGACCTGTAAATGGGTCTTATTTAAAATATGATGTTATAATCATCAATAAAATGGCCATAATTATAATACTTTTTCATACAATACTCCATTAAAAAAGGCTTGCACTTTAGCTGTGCAGCCTTTTTTATATCAAAATTATACCAACCGCTTTTTAGAAGCAGTTTTTAACTATATTTTTATAAATTTTATCATCTACCTCAATTAAACTTTTCTTCCCGTCTTTGAAGTTGATTGCTAAAGTGTATACCCCCTTATTCTTGGCAGATAGGCCTCCTGCTAATAATCCGACAGGACCGAGTAATGCACCACCTATTAACCCTCTGGCAACACCGCTTGCAGCACTTTTTCTGTGTTCATCAGTAACTACTTCGTAGCCCTCGACAGTTCTCTTATCAAGATAAAGGTTTTTACCAAAAGAAATACCAATTGCCGTCATACCTAGAGTAGTCATTATGTTACCACCAACATAGTCACCAGCTATAACTTTATTTTTAGCTCCCATATTTAATACTCCTTTCACATTTGTATAAAACACACCTTAATTTTACGTTTTCTTTGGTTATATTTTACAATATATACGTAGTCTGTACAATCTTTTGTTAAATTAAAATACGGCAGTAAAAATTGACATTACTATGTAAGATTCCTTATAATAAAAATATCCAGTTAATACTGGCTATGGAGAATTGAAATTACATCTGATAAAAGTCAGATGGAGGCTACAAATTATAGTCTTTAAGAAGATGAAGGAGTTTGCAAATTTTACTTTCAAAATTTGGGGCTCTTTTTTTTGTTTTTTATAAAAGGAGCCATAGGGGGGAGATATAAGTAGGTAATTATTAAAAAGGTAAAGGTTACGTACTAATTTATAAAGGGAGATATCTAGGTTATTTTAAAGGATATATAAACTCAATGTTATATGACTTTAAGGTACTAAATTATACATCCTTATTTTCATCAAATGCTTTAAGAATAGAATGTATAAAGGGGATCTTATCAATATTATTTATAATAATTTTAATTATAAGGTCAAAGTATTTAGCTTCACTTTTTGTTTTGATTGCATTAATTGTATAAGGCGGAGTAGTTAAGTCGGTTCTACCCAGCAGGTAATCAAGAGAAACATTAAAGTAGTTTGCTATCCGTGTTAATATATCTAAAGATGGTTCACGATCACCAGTTTCATATTTACTTATGGTATTACCTGATACGCCGACCATATCTCCTAATTCTTCTTGTGTTAATTTACTTTCTATTCTTATTTCCTTTAATCTTTCTCCAAACATATTCATCCCTCCGTTAAATTAGTATATCATGAGAAAAAATCCAAATGTTGTAATGTGTCGATATGTATGATAATATAAAAATTACAGTACATAATGGCAATATAAAGGGGGAATACAATGGACAAAAATAAAGAAGCTACAGAAAACTTACTAGAGGAAAATAAGTTATTAAAAGAAGAAAATGAAAGATTAAAAATTCTATTAAGAAGTATTAAAGATTGCATTAATAATGCATGATTTATTTTACTGTTATACATAAAAACGAGCCCAAGAGGGCTCATTTTTTTCTGTCCTAAAACTGTCCTAATTTGTTTAATATACATAATTTTATTTATTTACATTTAATTTATCTTGCGTTAAAATGGCTTGAAGGCTTAAAGGTGTTTAAAATAAATATAGGATTATAGGAATATTTTAATGCAGAATAGAACTGCAAAACCTTTATTCCCCAGTTCAAATCTGGGTGTCGCCTCCAGACGGAATCCTGTAATCTTAATCGATTGCAGGTTTTACTTTTTTTTGTTACAGCAGTTCAAACAAATCGTATAAAGGATGATATGTATGGATGCTTTTATAAAGAGCCCTAATTTACCCGAAGATAAAGTGACGCTGGCGGTGGTGGACGGACGGGTGAGAAAAAGCATAATAGAAGAGATGGGGCGTATGGGTATTGAGGTAATAAAGGCTGATGTTTGTAAAGATCTTTATGAGGCTGTGCAGGGCCATGCCGATATGTTTATGCATCATTTGCGAGGAAAGGACATAGTTATTGCTCCCAATGCCCCCATCGGCACTAGAAATGCGCTGTCAAAACATGGCTTTAATTTAATCGAGGGAGACAGGGTCATAACTAGAAAATATCCCGGTGACATTGCATATAATGTAGCAAGAGCTGCAAACTATGCTATATGCAATAAGCGATATACAGATACCAAGCTTCTTCAATGCTTGCATGACCTTGATATAAAGATTATAGACATAAGCCAGGGATATGCCAAATGCTCCATTTGCATTGTCAATGGCGATGCATTCATAACTTCCGATGAAGGTATATATAAAACGCTTATTAAAGAAGGTCTTGATGCCCTGAAAATAAGTCCCGGAAATATCGAGCTTAAAGGACTTGATTATGGATTTATCGGAGGTGCCTCCGGATTCATATCCGGTGACACTCTCGCATTTACAGGGCATTTAAAAAGGCATCCTGATTATGCAGCAATAAAAAATTTTTTAGAAAAGCATAACAAAAAAATAAAAAATTTGGATGAATATGAACTTATGGATACGGGAACAATAATTCCCTTAAAAGAACAAAAAGGTGAAGAAAACTGCTAATACATAAATTTATTACCTGTATATGACTGCATGATACACACATACTATAAAAAAGAAGGGAGTGAGTTTTAATGCTGCTATTATCTCTGGGGTTTACCTCGGATAAATGTGATGTATATGAAAAGATAAACCGGTTATCTTCAGGTTTTAAAGATAAGGGTATCAATATAAAGTTTGTTGAAAATGATGACGGCCGTATGCATTTTATAAAATGCTTTGTAAAAGACGAAGATTCTTTAAGCTGCGATTTGAAGGATGTAAAAAGGCGTTTTGATGTTCATGCAGCCAACCTGATATATGAGATTATTATCGATAACTATCAGATGGATATAATCAACAGAATCATAAAGAACAACTATTATTATCTTAAGGCAACGGAGATCGGAGAAATATCAAAAAAATGTGCCGATGTTTTAACAGGAGCAAATCTTAATACAAACGAAAACTATATGGCTTTTATAAGCATGAAGAACACAATAATTAACAAGGTTCATGAATATTTAAGCGAAAACACTGATATAATGATAGATGGATTCTTAAGGTTCAGGCTTAAGGATATAAATATGGAGGTTAATGAGATAGTCGACAGGGTGGTTGAGGAGTATCTCATTGAGAAGGAATACAATGAGTTTATAAAGCTCTTAAAATATTTTGTTGAGATCCAGGAAAGCAGGATTGAAATAGTAAATATTGTAATCAATATAGATGGAAGCTACAGCATGTATGATGACAATCTTAACAGGATTTCCGGTGAGGCGTTAAAAGAACTCATCGGTGACGGTTTAGACGGGGAACAGAATTTGGACGATTTGCTTGTAAGTTCTCTCATAACCATGGCTCCCATGTTTATAATAATCCATAATGCCGCCAATATACGCAACAAGGAGATAATTGAAACTATAAAAAGCGTTTTTTCAGACAGGGTGAAAATATGCTCAGGATGCGATTTATGCTTAAAAAGGAATCCGGCACACAAATTCTAAGGTAATTTATATATCTGTTTACAATATATAGTATAAAAAGTTGACATCAGTATAAAATAATCATATAATATAAAAAAGCAATGATGAGGATGAGTAAGTTAATTACAGCCATAAGAGAGGAGTGCCAGGCGGTGTAAGCATTCCGGGCTAGTGTTTTCTGAATACCACCTCTGAGCTCGCATCTGAATTAAGTAAGAATGCGCGTTGACTGCGTTAAAGTTTTAAGTGGGTTTTTATCAATTTGGGTGGAACCACGGGAATAATACTCTCGTCCCTGCGTGTGGGACAGGAGTTTTTTTATTTTTATAGATTTGAAAGGAGTTAAACAAGATGGTAAAGGTAACATTAAAAGACGGTTCGGTAAAGGAATATGATTCAGAAGTAACCATATTAAAAATTGCAGAAAGCATAAGCGCCGGCCTGGCAAGGGCAGCACTGGGAGGAAGGATAGATAAAGAAGTGGCTGAATTAAACGATACGGTTGATAAGGATTCAAATGTCAGCATACTTACTTTTGATGATGAAGATGGAAAGAAGATTTTCAGACACACTACCTCCCATATATTAGCCCAAGCTGCAAAAAGGCTGTATCCTGACATAAAGCTGGCAATAGGACCGGCGATAGACAACGGATATTATTATGATTTCGATGCGGATTTTTCATTTACACCGGAGATACTTGAAAAGTTAGAAAATGAAATGAAAAATATCGTCAAGGAAGATTTAAAGCTTGAGAAATTCATACTTCCTCGGAGTGAAGCCATAAAGCTCATGGAGGAAAAAGGCGAACCATATAAAGTGGAGTTAATCAAAGACCTCCCTGAGGACTCAGTTATTTCATTCTATAAACAGGGCGATTTTGTTGACCTTTGCGCAGGCCCTCATCTTCCTTCAACAGGAAGGGTAAAGGCCTTTAAGCTTTTATCCGTTGCCGGTGCGTACTGGAGGGGCGATGAAAAGAATAAAATGCTTCAGAGGATTTATGGCACTTCCTTTGCTAAAAAATCCGACCTGGATGATTATTTAAATATGCTGGAGGAAGCAAAAAAGAGAGATCACAGGAAATTGGGAAAGGAGCTTGATTTGTTTAGCATCCAGGAAGAAGGCCCCGGTTTTCCTTTCTTCCATCCTAAGGGCATGGTTTTAAGAAACGAGCTTGAAAATTTCTGGAAGAAGCTTCACGTTAAAAACGGTTACAGTGAGATAAAGACACCTATAATACTTTGCGAGGATTTATGGCATCAGTCGGGGCACTGGGATCATTACAAGGATAATATGTATTTTACTAAGATTGACGGAGCAGATTATGCAATAAAACCCATGAACTGCCCAGGGGGTATATTGGTTTATAAAACTCAGTTGCACAGCTACAGGGATTTGCCTTTAAGGATGGGAGAGCTTGGTCTTGTCCACAGGCATGAATTATCCGGCGCACTCCACGGACTTATGAGGGTAAGAAACTTCACGCAGGACGACGCTCATATATATATGACCCCCGAACAGATAACAGATGAGGTCATAGGTGTAATAAATCTTGATGATTATATATATAAGCTCTTTGGTTTCAAATACAATGTAGAATTGTCAACAAGGCCGGAAAAATCCATGGGAAGCGATGAAGACTGGGAAAGGGCGACGGAAGCGCTAAGAGAAGCCTTGGAAGCTGTAAACCTTCCATATAAGATAAACGAAGGAGACGGAGCTTTCTACGGTCCTAAAATAGACTTTCATCTTCAGGATGCATTGGGACGTACATGGCAGTGCGGTACAATACAGTTGGACTTCCAGATGCCCGAAAGGTTTGATTTGACTTATGTAGGCCCGGACGGTGAAAAGCACAGGCCGGTCATGATTCACAGGACAATTTTTGGAAGCATTGAAAGATTTATCGGTATTTTAACGGAGCACTTTGCCGGTGCATTTCCTGTATGGTTAGCCCCTGTTCAGGTAAAAATAATGGGTATAACCGATAATCAGAAGGAATATGTTAAGAAAATTGAGAAATTGTTATTAGATGCGGATGTCAGAGCCGAGGTTGATTTAAGGAATGAAAAGATAGGCTTTAAAATAAGGGAAGCACAGCTTCAGAAAATTCCTTACATGCTGGTGGTAGGCGATAAGGAAATGCTGAACAATGAAGTGGCTGTAAGGGACAGGAAGCAAGGCGATATGGGAACAATGAGCATAGAAGCATTTGCTGAAATGATAAAGGGAAAGATCAGGGATAAATCCATTGATTAATGTCATATAATAAAAGTTGACAAAATAAAACTATGGTGATAAACTAAGCTAGTAAAACAAAGCAGAAGTTCCGCTTCTCACCTTGCGACAGGGTCAGTAAGGTTAATATGCAGGTATTTTAAATTTCTTGTATATCTATGCGGATAGGCTTGCTCTATCCGCTTTTATTTTTACTTACTTATTTCATGGAGGTGAAAATTATTAGCAAAGAACAGTTAATTAATGAGGAGATTAGGGATAAGGAAATTCGCCTAATCGATTCAAACGGTGAACAACTCGGTATAGTGCCTACCAAGAAGGCCCTTGAGCTTGCAGAAAGCAAGCAGCTTGATCTTGTGATGATAGCAGAACAGGCAAAGCCGCCGGTATGCAAAATCATGGATTACAGAAAGTATTTATACGAAATCTCCAAGAAGGAGAAGGAAGCCAGAAAAAATCAGAAAGTAATCAATATTAAGGAAATTAGATTCAGTCCTAATATTGAAGAGCATGACATCAGTGTCAAGGCTAAAAATGCTGAAAAATTCCTTAAAGATGGAGACAAAGTAAAAGTTACTGTAAGATTCAGAGGCAGGGAAACCGATTATTCACACATCGGACAGAATCTTCTCAAAGGATTCTATGAACGATTAAGTTCTGTCGGGGACATTGAAAAAGAAGCCAAGATGGAAGGTAGAAATCTTATTATGATTTTAAAACCAAAGAAATCATAAATCTATAAGGAGGAAATAATAATGCCAAAAATGAAAACCCACAGGGGTGCTGCAAAAAGATACAAAGTTACCGGAAGCGGTAGGATAAAAAGGGCTAAGGCTTTCAAAAGCCACATATTGACTAAAAAAAGTTCCAAGAGAAAACGGAATTTAAGAAAGACAGCATATATAAGTGAACAGGAAGCAAAAGTAGTTAAGAAATTAATCCCTTATATCTAATAGAGAAATACTTAGAGGAGGTAATAAAAATGGCTAGAGTAAAAAGAGCTGTACATTCAAAAAAGAGACATAAGAAGATATTAAGGCTTGCCAAGGGTTTCTTCGGAGCAAAAAGCAAGCTGTTTAAAGCTGCTAATGAAGCAGTAATGAGATCATTAAGAAGTGCATATGTAGGAAGAAAACTCAAGAAAAGAGATTTCAGACAGTTATGGATTACAAGAATTAACGCTGCCACAAGAGCAAACGGTTTATCATATTCAAAATTTATGAACGGACTTAAAATTGCAGGAGTTCAAATGAATAGAAAAATGCTTGCAGACCTTGCAGTAAACGACAGCGCAGCATTTACAGAGCTCGTAGACCTTGCTAAACAACAGCTGGGAGCATAGACAAAAGGCCTATTAAATAGGTCTTTATCCTTTTTTGTAGATATGTCTATACATTAAGGTTTATATTTATGGAATAATATAAGCAAAACGCAATTTTTGATTTAAAGACAGGGGATGAAATTATGGAAAAGAGTAAAAGTATGTCAGTATTTAAAAGGCTGAAACCGGTACAAATTCTCTCAATAGGATTTGCATTGCTTATTCTTTTAGGCGCTGTACTTTTGACTCTTCCCGTTTCTTCTGCAAAGGGAGAAAGCACTTCCTTTCTTACGGCATTGTTTACTGCAACGTCGGCCGTATGCGTTACAGGACTTGTTGTTGTGGATACGGGTACATATTGGAGTGTTTTCGGACAGATAGTTATATTGCTTTTAATACAGATTGGGGGCTTAGGGTTTATGTCCTTTGCAACCCTCATCGCTTTTATTGTAGGTAAAAAAATTACTTTGAAAGAAAGGCTGGTCATGCAGGAGGCTATGAATTCCTTTTCCATACAGGGACTGGTTAAGCTGGCAAGATACGTGCTTATTTTTACTTTCACAATAGAAGGAATAGGAGCACTACTTCTGGCAGTTAAATTTATACCCGTATATGGATTGGGAAAAGGAATATATTTCAGTATTTTTCATTCTATTTCTGCTTATTGCAATGCCGGTTTTGACCTCATAGGCAATTTTCAAAGCCTAGTCCCTTTTCAAGGGAGTATAATTATTAATTTTACAATTATGAGTCTTATTATTATAGGTGGTATGGGGTTTGTAGTTCACTCAGATATATATAGGAAAAAGGAATTTAAAAAGTTCTCCCTACATTCCAAGGTAGTACTTTTGACTACCCTCGTATTGTTTGTCCTCGGCACCATTATATTTTTTCTGCTGGAATACAATAATCCCGGTACATTAGGGTCAATGTCATTTATGAAAAAGATTATAGCTGCTTTGTTTTCTGCTGTAACGCCCAGAACTGCAGGATTTAATACTATAGATCTTGCATCCATGACAACCGCATCCAAGTTTATAACCATAATACTTATGTTTATCGGAGCATCACCGGGTTCTACAGGCGGAGGAATAAAAACTACGACTGCAGCCGCTATAATTCTTACTATAATATCTGTCATAAAAGGCAGGGAGGATACCGAAATATTCGGAAAGAGGTTGTCCAGGGCAATAGTTTTAAGAGCCCTTGCAATTGCAGTAATAAGCCTTGCACTGGTTGTATTTAATGTTATAATACTTTCTATAACGGAAAAGGGCGCGGAATTTATGGAAATAATCTATGAATCTGTTTCTGCCTTTGGTACAGTAGGATTATCATTGGGTTTAACACCTGAGCTCACTGCCATCGGCAAGATTATAATACTGCTTACTATGTATGCAGGCAGAGTCGGTCCACTCACCTTGACATTGGCACTGGCCAAAAAACAGCTTAAAAATGCTGCAGCTGTTAAATATCCTGAGGATAGAGTACTTGTAGGATAGGAGGAATTAAAATGAGTTCAAAACAGTATGTTGTCATTGGATTAGGACGATTTGGAACCAGTGTTGCAAAAACATTGTATGCACTTGGCAATGATGTTTTAGCCATAGACCAGTCCGAGGATAATGTGCAGAGTATTTCAGACAGTGTGACCCATGCCGTTCAGGCAGACGCTACGGATGAAAACGCTCTAAGAGCCCTTGGAATAAGAAATTTTGATGTTGCGGTCATAGCAATCGGAGTAGATATACAGTCAAGCATAATGATTACCCTTCTAGCAAAAGAACTGGGTGTCAAATATGTTATTGCAAAAGCACAAAATGAGCTTCATGCAAAGGTCTTATACAGGATTGGCGCCGACAGGGTGGTATTTCCCGAAAGGGACATGGGAGTCCGTGTTGCACATAATCTGGTATCATCCAATATACTTGATTACATAGAATTATCGCCGGATTACAGTATAGTTGAAATTGCCGTAATATCTCAATGGGTTGGCAAAACTCTAAAAGAACTTAATATGCGGGCTAACTATGGTATAAACGTAATGGCGATAAAAAGAGGTTCCGAGATAAATATATCGCCTTCTGCCGAGGATATAATAAATGACGGCGATATTTTGGTGGTAATAGGCGGAACAGAAGAATTGAATAAAATCGAGAAAGTAAAAACAGAATAGGGTGTGATATACACTCTATTTTTCTATAATCATGATTTTCCGGAAGGATGAGTTATTATGGAAATCATAAAAAGCAAGGATAATCAGATTTTAAAATATATAAGAAAGCTTAAAAATAAAAAGACCCGCCTGGAAAATGGCGAATTTCTCATAGAAGGCATACGGTTTATTGAAGAGGCCTTAATTTCCAATGCCGATATAAAATACTGCATATGCTCCCATGAATTAAAAGGGGACAGGGCTGAAATTTTAATAAAAAACCTGAAGGATAAAGGAATAACAGTATATGCAGCAGAGGATAAATTAATGAAGGACATATGCGATACCGAGACTCCCCAGGGCATAGCTGCGGTTGTAAAGCAAAAGCATTATGATGAAGACTTGCTTTTTTTAAATTCAAATTATACAATTGTTGCCGACAGAATTCAGGACCCTGGCAATATGGGTACTATAATAAGAACTGCTGATGCCGCCGGAGCTGACTTAATAGTTTTATCCAATGGAAGCGTTGACCCCTATTCACCAAAGGTGCTGCGTTCCACCATGGGCTCAATATTTCATATTCCGATAATCCTATCAAATGATATTAACGGGGCAGCAGAACGGATGAAAAAATCAGGCTTTTTAATATATGCAACAAGCCTTGATGCAAAGTCTTTTTATTATGATGAAAACTACAGAGGAAAAACGGCTGTAATAATAGGCAATGAAGCAAATGGAGTGGAAGCAGTCTTATTGAATAAAGCAGATAAATTAATTAAAATTCCCATGCCGGGCCGGGCAGAATCGCTGAATGCGTCGGTGTCTGCCGGCATAGTTATGTTTGAAATAGCACGCCAGAGGATGGATATTGACAAAAATGGTTAAAATGTTATAATAAGCATATTCTTAGAAGAATTCATATAATTTCATATATTCTGCAGTGATGACGGAGAAGAGTAATATTTTTCTTTCTACAGGGAATAGATGCCATGGATTGAGAGCATCTTAAGAATAAGGGGATATGAAAGTTCGCTCCTGAACTTCGGGCTTGAAATTAAGTAGAGCCTGACGGGTTTTCCGTTAAAGATTTAAGTGGGTTTTACCAAATTGGGTGGTACCGCGGATTAACCTCCGTCCCTTTAGTGGACGGAGGTTTTATTTATTTTATTTAGAAACCGGAAAGGAGTTTATCATGAGAGAACAACTGATGCAAATAAAAAATGAAGCAGCAGCAGATATAAAAACTGCATCGAACACTGCTGAATTAGATTCCGTAAGAGTTAAATACTTAGGAAAAAAGGGCAGTTTAACTTCAATATTAAGGGGGATGGGCTCCCTGTCCAATGAGGAGCGCCCAATTATAGGCAAGCTGGCAAACGAAGTAAGGGTTGATATAGAGGCACTTTTGGATCAGGCCTTTGATGCCCTTAAGACTAAAGAAAAAAATGAAAAGATGAAAAGCGAAATTATAGATATATCCATGCCGGGAAGAGTAAGAACCATGGGTTCAAAGCATCCTCTCACGCTGGTCTTGGATGAGGTTAAGGATATATTCAACGGCATGGGCTTTTCAATAGTTGAAGGCCCTGAGGTAGAATTGGATTATTATAATTTCGAAGCTATGAATATTCCTAAAAACCATCCTGCAAGGGATGTACAGGATACCTTCTATATAAATGACGATGTGGTTTTAAGGACTCATACTTCACCAATGCAGGCAAGGCATATGGAAAAGCATAAGCCGCCAATTAGAATAATAGTCCCTGGAAGGGTTTATCGTTCCGACACCCCCGATGCCTCCCATTCACCGGTATTTAACCAGATTGAAGGCCTTGTTGTAGATGAGGGAATAACTATGGGAGACTTAAAAGGTACCCTGGATGTATTTGCCAAAAAGCTCTTTGGTGAAGACACCAGGACCAAGTTCAGGCCTCACCATTTTAATTTTACGGAGCCCAGCGCAGAGGTGGACGTAAGCTGTGTACTGTGCAAGGGAAGGGGCTGCAGGTTGTGTAAAGGAACAGGCTGGATTGAGATATTGGGTTCCGGCATGGTTCATGTGAAGGTACTTGAAAACTGCGGCATCGATTCTAAAAAATACACCGGCTTTGCCTTCGGTGTGGGGTTGGAAAGAATAGCCCTTATTAAATACGGTATTGATGATATAAGGCTATTCTACGAAAATGATGTGAGATTTTTAAAACAGTTTTAAGGAGGGTTACTGATGCTTGTACCATTAAAATGGCTCAACAGCTATGTTAAGATAAATGACATAAACCCGGAGGTTTTTGCAGATGAAATGACCATGTCGGGTTCAAAGGTTGAAGAAGTAATAGAAACAGGAAAAGAAATAACCAATGTTGTTACGGCGAAGGTATTGAAAGTTGACAGGCACCCCGATGCCGACAAGCTGGTGGTCTGCCAGCTAAACGCAGGCGGTGAAAGTATACAGATTGTAACAGGCGCCGATAACATGAAGGAGGGGGATATTGTTCCCGTTGCCCTTCACGGTTCAACTTTGCCCGGCGGAGTAAAAATCAAAAAAGGCAAGCTAAGGGGCGTTGAATCCAACGGCATGATGTGTTCTGCCACAGAATTAGGACTTGAAATAAAGGATGCCGTTCACGGGATACACATACTCCCTGAAAATACTCCCCTCGGAGTGGATATAAAGGAAATCCTAGGCTTAAACAGCGTAATTATAGATTTTGAAATAACATCCAACAGGCCGGACTGCTTAAGTATTATCGGTATGGCAAGGGAGGCCTCGGCAACCTTTAACAGGGAGTTAAAAATACCTGAGATTAAGGTTACTGAAAACAGCGGGGATATAAACAAATATATCGAAATTGAAGTTGCCGATAAAGACCTATGTCCAAGATATGTTGCAAGGCTGGTTAAAAACGTAAAAATAAAAGAGTCTCCCGAATGGCTTAAGGAAAGGCTTATTGAAGCGGGAGTAAGGCCTATAAGCAATATAGTTGATATCACAAACTACGTAATGCTGGAATACGGCCAGCCCCTTCATGCCTTCGATTATGATACCATTGAAGGCAAAAAGATTATCGTAAGAAGGGCAAAAAAGGGAGAAAAGATAACAACTCTTGACGGAAAAGAAAAGACTCTTGATGATTCAATGCTTTTAATTACAGATGCTAAAAAAGCCTTAGGCGTTGCCGGAGTAATGGGAGGAGAAAATTCCGAAGTTAAAGATAGCACTACTTCCATTCTCTTTGAAGCAGCAAATTTCAACGGTACCTCCATAAGATTAACGGCCAAGACACTAGGCTTCAGGACAGAGGCTTCATCAAGGTTTGAAAAGGGCATAGATCCCAATGTTGCAATAAGCGCCGTAAACAGGGCGGTAGAGCTGGTTGCAGAACTGGACGCAGGAGAAGTTGTAGGAGGCGCAATCGATAAATATGACAATAAATTAGAGCCCTGGACAATAGATATTAGCATTGAGAGGATTAATAAATTCCTGGGTACCGATATATCCGGCGATGATATGATAAAAATCCTTCATTCCCTTGACATTGAAGTCATTCCAGGAGATGTTCTGAAGGCTAAAATACCAACATTCAGAAGCGATCTGGAGCTTGAGGTTGACATCGCCGAAGAGATTGCAAGGATTTATGGTTATGATAATATCAAGACCACCCTTATAAGAGGTGAAACTACCCAGGGCGGCAAAAACGAAGAGCAGAAAATTGAAGACAGGACAAAGACTGTTTTAGCAGCTGCCGGACTTTATGAGGCAATAACCTATTCCTTTGTCAGCGAAACCAATTTTGATAAAGTTAATATACCAGAAGACAGCAGCTTGAGGAATGTGGTCCGCATATTAAACCCATTAGGCGAAGAAATGAGCATAATGAGGACTACAGTAATTCCCAGCATGATGGAAGTTATAAGCAGAAACTACAGCAGGAAGATTGAAAACGGGCAGTTCTTTGAAATAGGAAGAGTCTACTTGCCCCTTGAAGACAAAACTGCAAAGCTTCCCAATGAAAAGAAGATGCTTTGCATGGGTATGTACGGCAGCGTTGATTTCTACGACATAAAGGGAGTAATAGAGCTTCTCTTTAAAGAGCTTGGCATAAGCAAATACGATTTTGTAAGGGAATCCGAAAATCCCACCTTCCATTCGGGAAAGACAGCGAAGATTCTCATAAAGAACAAGGAAGTTGGAGTCGTAGGCGAAATCCACCCGGATATTCAGGAAAGATACGATATACCTGTCAGCGTATATATATGCGAACTGGATTACGATATGATATTAGCCAATTGCGAGCTTGAAAGGAAGTTCAAGTCACTGCCTAAATATCCTGCCGTCGAAAGGGATATGGCGCTTTTAATCCCTGACGAAGTGATGGTAGGTCAGATTGAGGAAATAGTTAAAGCAAAAGGCGGAGAGCTAGTTGAAAGCATAAAGCTCTTTGACGTATACAAGGGCAAGCAGATTCCCGAAAATAAAAAGAGCGTGGCATACTCTATTACTTACAGGTCGGAAAACAAAACCCTTACCGACGACGAAGTAAACAAAGTCCACGACCAGATTATAAAGACAATTGAACAAAAGCTGGGTGGCCAGCTCAGAATGTAGCTAACGGGGCAGATTTTTATCTGCCTCTTTTTTTTACTGTCTGCTGCAAGGGGAGTATATGGAGATTACCATATTAAGGATGTCAGACCATCCATTCCCGCTTGAAATGGGTTTATATGGCTGATATATTAAAACTAAAACTCGTTAGACAGATTAAGTAAAAACTATGGATGGAAGTGAGGTATCGAGTAAATGAGCAATCAGAAATATCAATGCTGCTTTTGTGGGGACAAAATAGAATCTAATCAAATTGATATTACAGCACTTCTTGTAGTATCAAATTGGGATAAAGAACGAGATTTACAGCAGGAACAACAGTTGTTCTGTCATATGGAATGCTTACAGAACAAATTAGCGGATAATGTTCCACTGTATATCGCAGATATTATTGATTAGTGTTACGAACATGGATCACACAGCTCCGGCTGTTGTGACCTTCCTTACTATTGAGAAAACTTATGTGCAAAAGGTCATTGACTCCGATACGTCAAACATCACAAAGGTGGAGTATGACAAAGAGGGGAATATTGAAAACATAAAGAAGGGGCTGAACAGCTGGAATGATTCTGATTACTCGGAAGAAACATATGCGTACGATGAATTAGGAAGGCTTGAGCTGACAAAGGACCCTGAAGTCAGAGAGACCTTGTATGAATATGACAACAACGGCAACCTGGTTTCAGAAACGGACAGGAACGGCGTTGTAACTTCATACAGATATGACGGGCTAAACAGGGTTATATATAAGGAAAACAGCAAGGACGGCAAAGAAAATGCGGTACAGGTAACATATGATCTCCTTGGTAACAGGGTAAAGATGTCGGATTCTTCTGGTACAACAGTTAATGAGTATGACTCTTTAGGCAGGCTTGTGCAGACAAAATATGAAGGCAGCATTAACCAGTACTACGAGTACGACAGTACCGACAGGATAACAGGAATAAAGGTCTTACAGGGAAGCCTTGAGCACGTAAATATCCAAAATGGATATGATAAAAACGGGAGATTAATCCGGGTAAATGAAAAGGGCAGAAACTATAGCTACAGGTACGATGCCATAGGCAGGCTGGTTGAAGAGCATGACGGCATTACCGGCATAAGTACAGACTACAGCTACTATAATTCCGGCAGCATAAAAAGCATGAGCCATGTATCCGGAGATACCATCCTTGACTCATTCAGATACTCCTACGACCAAAGGGGCAACCAGGTTGAAAAGGATGAAAACGGTGTTGTAACAAAATATTATTACGACCCCCTATCCAGGCTTAAGACTGTTTTACTTTCTGATGACGGAGTGATAGATTATAGGTATGACGACTTAAGCAACATATCAGGGGCTGTTGAAGTAAAGGGCAATAAAATATCGGAAACTTCCTATTTATATGACAGGAACAGCAGGCTTCTTTTAACGGAGACCGCAGAGGGTGACCGGAATGTAGAGCAAAGATTCTCCTATGACCTTGAAGGAAATCTAAAAACAAAAGAAGAAGCAGTAAAGCATAGCGGAAACCTTGCTGCAAATAAAAAGTTCGAGTATATATTCAACGGATATAACCAGCTTGAGAAGGTTATAACCCCTGATGACAGAATTGCTGAGTATATATACAACGGTGATGGTTTAAGGGCAGCAAAGGGTTTTGACGACGAGGTTATAAGCTATTACTATGACCGCGGGAATATATTGCTCGAAACAAGCAATAACGAAGTCACTGCAAAGAATATCAGGGGAAACAGGCTGATATATAGGGAAACGGATGCCGGAATTTATAGCTACCTTCATAATACCCATGGGGATGTAGTGAAGCTGCTCAATGAAAACAGTGATGTAATCAAGGATTACACCTATGACCCATATGGCATGGAAGAGGTAAATAGCAGCAATTCCTTCGGCAACAGCAGATTCACCGACGTATGGCAGCAGGAAGTTGAGAAAGTAGATAATCCCTTCCGTTATGCCGGTGAGTATCTTGACGATGAAACAGGCTTGTATTATCTCAGGGCCAGGTATTATGACCCGAATATTGGACGCTTTATTTCAGAAGATAGTTATCCCGGAGAAGCAAAAGACCCATTGAGTCTTAACCTCTACGTGTACTGCTATAATAATCCTATTAACTTTTTTGACCCAAGTGGACATATTCCAACACCAATAGAAGCTGCGTTTATGGCTGAAAATATTTATACTGCCGAAAAAGGAAAAGAATACATACTTTCGGGCGGGTGGAAATTTGAAGATATAATAACAGACGGAGATAACATGAAAATGGGAGTTTATTCAAGGGTAAAGGATGATGGAACAACTGAGTATGCACTGGTTAATAAAGGTACAACGCCTACTAATGTGAGTGACTGGAAAAATAATTTTCAACAGCTATTTGGTTTATCAGCTGATATGAAAGTATCAATTAAAAAATCGAATGAATTTGTTGATAATCATTCAGGCTATGAGATAACTATGGTTGGACACTCGAAAGGAGGAGCAGAAGCAGCTGCAAATGCATTATCAAGAAACAAAAATAGTATCATATTCAATCCTGCAACCGTTAATCCGAGCGCATACGGGCTAGATTCTTCGAATTATACTGCCAACATGACTGCATTCATTGTAAAAGGCGATGCATTAAATGCCACAGAGGGAGGGTTCAGTAAACCCATAGGCAAGGCGGTGTATTTACCTCAACAGTACGGGGGAAATTGGTATCAGCTTTGGCAAACAAACAAAATTCAAAGGATAATGAATCATATGATGAGCGCAGTCAAAGAAGCGCTTAAGGAGGCAGGGTATAATTGAAGAAAAACACTTTTTCAGTTGTTGTTATTATAATGTTGATAGCTATTGTTGTAATAATAGCAAGCATTACTGTTTTGCCTTGGGTTATGATAGGTTTGGGGATTTCCTTGTTGCCAAATCCGCCTAAACCTGAAATCATATACAGCGAATTTCCATTTCGCCTAGTTTATGAGATTAACGGGGAAAAGAAAGTAATTGAAGACACTTTGATTTGTAAATATGACGGAGTTGGAATGGATGAGGGACGGGGGAAATATCGCGAATGGAAGGAGCATTTAGCTAGCGGAAATCAAAAAATACTGTTGTTGAAAGTTGATGATAAAAAAGAAATATATTATTACCCGGGTTCTGCTCAATATTATATGGGCGATATGAATGAAGGAGTAACATATACACATAGTTTTCCCAATGCAAGATATTTTGAAAAATATGCTGATGGAAGTATCAGGGATGGTATTATACGGGCAGACGAATTGTTTAATAAATACCATATCAAATTGTTAAGTTGGGATTACACTCAACCAATAAAGAATAATTTTCCTGGGACCAAAAAGTAAGGGATTGAGTTTAAAAGTCATTCAGGGGTTTTACTTTTTCTCAGTGCATAACAAAAAGGGAAAACAAAAAACTTGGTAAGAATTGAAATAGCCTATGTCCCATGCAACTAAATAAGGTATAGGCTATTTATAAAAACTACAGTTGATATACAACTGATACATATGTCCCCTATGTAACCCTTGGTAATGCAGTAATCTGCAAATCATAACCCCAACTCCATTGTTGCAAATCCGACGCCGACTACGATACCTATATGCTTTCAGCCCGCATTGCGGGCTGATGTAATCCGAGGGGTGGTCGTTTGCGACCACCCCTTTTTAACGTGTGCCCGGCATAGGCGGTGACTCGGCGGTGAAAGTCCGCTACAGGCTTGGTATCATTATCATTTGGATTAAGCGGGAATGGCAAATAAATACGATAAACCTTTAGTTATACAGCTTATCAAGGCTCCATAGCAGAATAATTGAGGACGTGCCTATTTTTACACATTTCAATTAAAAATCATAGGGGTCAGCAATGGCCCCTATGAAACCTTGATACGGGTATTCTATAAGTGCATGCTTCCGAACTTAAGATTGTGTATAAAGGTGCAAATGGGAAACAATATGTGCAAGAATCTCATTATGCATATACTCTAAATGATGATAAGTTAACTGAATTAAAATATAAAGCAGCGACGATGGTCGCTGTTTTATAGTAAACGGTAAACCATACGTACTTATATAAATATAGCCGTCATTTCTGATGGCTAAAAAGGTTTATTGATTCTGTTTTTTACATTCAATCGGGAGTTTTTCTGACCAGGGCAAAAGGTCATCTAAGA